>JAWWQA010000142.1:0-12888 GCA_033854695.1 Rubrobacteraceae bacterium | reverse complement strand
TCCTCTCAAACCCTCAGGCGAGAAGGGCCTATGACACCTACGGCCACCAGGTACCCCGCACTGGGGCTGGCACCGGACCAGGTGGCGACCCGTTCGGCGGCTTCCAGGACATCTTCGAAGCCTTCTTCGGCGACCGGTTCGGCGGCGACAGCCCCTTTGGCTCCTTCTTCGGAGGCACCAGTACGCGCGCACCGGCTCGCGGGAATGATGCTGAAGTTGAAGTAGAGCTTAGCCTCAGAGAGGCGGCGTTTGGCGCGGAACGTGAAGTAAACGTTCAGATTATCAAAGAATGTTCGGTTTGTGATGGTGCGGGAGGAACGAAGACGCGCCAGTGTGGCACGTGTGGCGGTGCAGGGGCTGTGAGAACGGTGCGGGAGAGCTTGCTAGGGCAGATGGTCACAACGCAGGCTTGTCCGACTTGTGGTGGGCGCGGCAGGATCATCGAGGTCTTCTGTGATAATTGCCGGGGGAGTGGCCGGGTTTCGGAGGTGGAGAGGCGGCAGATCCAGGTGCCGGCCGGTATCGAGGATGGGATGAGCATACGGGTTCCCGGGGCGGGGCACGCAGGAGAGAGAGGAGCGCCGCCTGGTGACCTGTACATAAAGGTGAGGGTCGAGGAAGACTCGGAGCTCATGCGGGACGGGGACGATCTGATCCACCGGATGAGGATCAACTTCGTCGAGGCAGCTCTGGGGACGGAGACCAAGGTACCGACGCTCGAGGGTACGACCGTGATACGGGTAGAGCCCGGGACGCAGCCGGGGACGACGCTGATCTTGAGGAGTGAAGGGATGCCACGTCTAAGGCGCCGGGGACGTGGTGACCTCAAGGTGGTCGTAGACGTTATGGTGCCCACCCGGCTCACGGGCGAGCAGCGGGAATTGCTCGAGCGCTTCGAGGCTGCCAGCGGTGAGGAGACGTACAGAAACGGTGGCGGCGATTCCTTCTTCGACCGTCTCAGGAGCGTCTTCCGGTAAAGGATTCGTCTTTGGCGGAGATCACACGCCTCTTCTCTCCTTCTCATCTCGAGGTCGGAGATGTTTTGTCTCTCTCCAAGGAGGAGGCGCACCACGTCTACAAGGTGCTGCGGGCAGGCGCGGGGGACAGAGTCGAGGTCGTCGACGATGCGAGGAGACTATTCGTCGCCGAGCTCGACGGGGGGCGGGAGGCAACTCTCCTCGAGGAGCGGCCAGCCGCCAGGAGTGGTGAGGGGGACGTTACCCTGTACCAGGTGGTTCCAAAGGGGCGGCACATGGACCTTGTGGTAGAGAAGGCGACCGAGCTCGGGGTGAGCCGTATCGTGCCTTTGTTCGCGGATCGGGGCGTGGTCAGGCTCTCGGAAGGGGATGGGAAGGTACAGCGCTGGCGTCGGGTGGCCGAGGCTGCCGCCCGGCAGTCCCTTCAGGTATGCATACCAGAGGTAGCAGAGGTCGTCTCTTTCTCGGACGCGGTGCGCGAGGTGGGGGAGAGCGGGCTGCTCTTGCACAATGGGTTGGATCTGCGGCCTCTGGAGGATCTCGTTCCGGGTATGATGGTTGGCCTGTTCGTGGGCCCGGAGGGAGGTTGGAGCGATAGGGAGCTGGAGATGGCCGGAGAATTAGGGCTCCGTTTCGCGTCGCTTGGTCCGTACCGGCTGCGGAGCGAGACGGCGGGGATGGTCGCGGTGGCACGGGCATGTGCTGTTCTGGAGCGTACGACGAGCGCTGGGAGGAGTCGATGAGCGAGGTCGACTGCATATTCTGTAAGATAGTGAGCGGGGACATGGAGTCGGAGGTGGTGCATGACGAGGACGGGGTGTTGGCATTCAAGGATATGAGCGCCAAGACACCGGCACACGTTCTCGTCGTTCCCAAGGAGCACGTCTCCTCCCTGGAGGAGATCGGGAAGCTCCCAGATGGCGTGACAAAGCGTATCTTTGAGGTTGCGCAAGAGGTAGCGGAGAAGATGGACGTCGCCGAGTCGGGTTACGTGTTCAGGATCAACAACGGCCGCGATGCCGGGCAGGAGGTTTTCCATTTGCATGCGCATGTCATGGGCGGCAGGAGGATGAGGATGCCGTGAGCTTAAAGGACGATATCTCGCGCGAGACGAAGGAGGCGATGAAGAGCAGGGACAGGCCTCGCGTCGAGGCACTGAGGATGCTCACCTCTGCGCTGAAGAACGGCGAGATCGAGAAAGGCGAGCCTCTCACCGAGGATGAGGAGCTGGCGATCTTGCGGCGCCAGCTCAAGCAGCGCGAGGAGTCAGCCGACGCGTTCCGCAAAGCGGGCCGCGAAGAGCAGGCCCGGGCCGAGGAGACAGAGGCCGACATGGTGCGCCGCTACCTCCCTGCTCCACTCTCCGATAAGGAGATGATCGTAATCGTCGACGAGGTGATAGACGAGATCGGGGCCACGAGCATGAGGGATATGGGCGCCGTTATGGGCCGGGCAACCGCCCGTGCCGGCAATCGGGCCGATGGCAAGAGACTCTCCGCCATCGTGCGGGCGCGGCTGCAGGGTTGAAGTTGAACGTTGTGGTAGAAGGCTAAGGAGGAAATACGGAAACTAAGTCTGGAAGCCAGGTCGAGGCCAAGCTGGTAGTGCCGCCGGGACGTATGCTGGAGGTCTTCGGGGACCGGGACGCAGTGTTGCGGCGGGTCGAGGAGCTGGTTGAGTGCGAGGTGATCGTACGGGGAAACGAGATCCTACTGCACGGGGACGAGGCTGCCGTCGAGAGGGCTGAGGCGGTCTTCGACGGACTAGTCGAGCTCGCGGAGAGCGGCAACCATCCCACGCCTGAGACGGCCGAGCGTCTGTACAGTATGGGTGTCGACGGGGGTGGCAAGGAGGTCTTGGGGGATGTCATCCTCACGCACCGGGGCCGCCGTGTCTCGCCTAAGACCCGCAACCAGAAGGCCTACACTGACGCCATCCGGCGGCATCAGGTCGTCTTTGGCCTCGGGCCTGCGGGAACAGGGAAGACTTATCTAGCGGTAGCCTTGGCGGTTGACGCCTTGAATCGGGGAGAGGTAGCCAGGATCATACTGACCAGGCCGGCGGTCGAGGCGGGGGAGTCTCTGGGCTTCCTGCCGGGGGACGTGATGGCGAAGGTCGACCCGTACTTCAGACCCCTCTACGATGCTCTCTACGAGATGATCGATCCGGCCAAGTTCCAGGCGCACCTCGAGCGAGGTATAATCGAGATAGCACCCTTGGCGTTCATGAGAGGCCGTACCTTGAACGATGCGTTCGTAATCCTCGACGAGGCGCAGAATACTACACCACAGCAGATGAAGATGTTCCTCACGCGCCTCGGTTTCGGTTCCAAGATGGTGATAACGGGGGATACTACCCAGATGGACCTGCCGAAGGGAAAGACAAGCGGTCTTGAGGATGCCCAGAGGAAGCTCACCGGCGTCGAAGGCGTCTCTTTCGTACGCCTCAAGCGAGACGACATCGTCCGCAGTGACCTCGTCATGCGCATCGTGGACGCTTACGAAGGTGCAAGTAGCCCTTCCGCGGCCGAGGCCTAAAAGGCGATCCCACCAGGGAAGGATGGCGAACGGCGTGGACAACGCTCCGGAGAATAAAGCCTCCAAGAACGAGGCCTCTGAGGACGAGATCTCGCAAGCCGAGAAGAAGATTATGCAGAACGAAGCTTCGGGGAACGGGGCTTTGGAGCAGCCTGCGGTCTCACCTCCTGCTAGCGCATCCTCTGCGAGTACAGCATCTCCTAAGGGCGGTTCGCTTGGCAGAAAGCCGGAGGAGTTTCATAGGCCGCCGACTCGGATGGAGAGGCTGCGGGCCTGGCTCGAGCGACAGCCTCGGGTACGGTTGTACGTAACTCTACTTCTTATCGTCTGGCTCTCGCTGACGCTCCTGATAGGGGTAGACGTTCGTCCCAACACCCCGGGCGGCTTGAGCCCTTGGACGGTGTTCCTCGGGGTGGGGATCGTGGTGGCGACGGAGATGTGGATCGCCTGGTACTTCTTGGAGCGGTTTGGGAAGAAGATCCTGCGCAAAAACGCCCTCATCCGTATACTGCTTGCGGCTTCGCTCCTGGTACTCTTCACCGCGCTCGCCAGGGCTTTTGTCTTGCTCTCTCTGCCTCCGTACCTCATTCCGCTTGCGGGCCTGAGTATCCTCGGTACCATACTGCTGGGGCCTCGCCTGATGTTCGTCATGGTCGTTATCGCTGGAGTTAACGTCGGCATCATCGCTGGTAATGACTTCTTCTTAACGGCGTCGCTTCTGATCACCTCGGGGTTTGCGATCTACACTGTTTTGCGCGTGGGACCGCGGATGGAACTCTTGCGAGCGGGGCTGCTCATCGCCCTCGTCTCCGCAATCGTGAACTTCGCGGTTACCCTGATCGGAGCCTTCGGCTTCCGAACCGCTTTGGAGCAGGGAGGCATCGGACTCGCGAACGGCCTCCTCTCCCTGATGCTCGCGATGGTCCTCCTCCCGCTCCTGGAGAACGCCTTCAACATCTTGACGCCGATGAAGCTCCTCGAGCTCTCCGACCCTGGCAATCCCCTTCTGCAGAAGCTCCTCCGCGGGGCACCCGGAACCTTCTCCCACGCGATGCAGGTTGGCAACCTCGCCGAGAACGCCGCCGAGCGCATCGGCGCTGATCCCCTGCTCGCCCGTGTGGGTTCCTATTACCACGACGTTGGCAAGCTCGAGCATCCCAACTACTTTGTCGAGAACCAGATTTCACGTATGAACCCGCACGCGACCCTTACCCCCGCCCTCTCTGCCCGCATCATTAAGCGTCACGTCAAGGATGGGGTCGAGCTCGGGCGCCAGTGGAACCTGCCCGCGGAGGTCATCGACATGATTCGGGAACACCACGGTACTACTCGCATCGAGTACTTCTACCGCAAAGCCCTCGAAGAGGCCATCGCAACCGGCGCGAGCGTCAGCGAATCAGACTTCCGCTACCCAGGTCCCCGTCCGAAGAGCAAGGAGGCCGGAATCTTGATGCTCGCCGACTCTATCGAGGCAACCGTAAAATCGCTCGAGAGACCTACCCCCAAGCGCATAGAAGATATCGTCAACGGCACCATCAGAGGCAAGCTCGAAGACAGCCAGTTCGACGAGTGCGAGTTGACTATGCGCGAGATCCACGAGACTGGCGAAGCCATACAAGAGGCCCTTATAGGGTTCATCGGTCCCCGCATCGAATACCCCGAAGCTACCGCCGAGAGAGCCCGCTCCGCCAAAAACCCGACCCCCTAGATTCCGGTGCTGTTCTCCGTCGCCGTCCTGGACGAGGTAAACTACGAAAAGCTCACCCCCGAGCGTGCGACCGATCTCTGCGTCGCCGCCTTCTCCGCCCGTGGCTATAACGTTGAACGTATGGGCGAGGTTTCGGTAGCTCTCGTGAGCCTACCCACTATTCAGAGGCTGAACCTGAAGTATAGAAATATAGACTTCCCGACTGACGTGTTGAGCTTCAGCATCGACGGGCCGTATGGGGAGATGGTAGGCGAGATCGTAGTAGCGCCGGAGTACGTGCGTTTCGACCAGGTGAGCGTGGACGAACTGGTGGTCCACGGGGCACTACATCTGGCGGGGATGGATCACGGAGACGAGTTCGAGGGAACTGAGATGGAGGCGGTGCAGGAGGCGGTGTTGAGGAGCATCGATGAGCGGGAAGGATAAGGGAGGCACGAAGGTCACCGGTCCCGTGAAGAAGGGGCAACAGGGGATTACACGCTCCTTCAACCACGCTTATCGCGGTTTGATCTACGCGGTGCGCACCCAGCGTAACATGCGCTTCCACGTCCTGGCCTCTGCGGTAGTTCTGGTACTAAGCCTGCTGGTGGGTGTTAGCAAGCTGGAGCTAGCCATACTAGTGCTCGTGATCATGGCCGTCTTCATTGCGGAGATGTTCAATACGGCGATAGAGTTTGCAGTGGATCTGGTAACCCGTGAGTACCACCCGCTCGCCAAGCTCGCAAAAGACGTCTCGGCGGGTGCGGTGCTCGTAACGAGCATCGCGGCTTTGGTGGTGGGATATCTTGTCCTGAGTGACAACCTTGGCCCCTTTTCACTCGAAACGCTGGAGCGCGTACGCCGCTGGCCCGGGCATCTTACACTCGTCGCGCTCGTGCTTGTTGCCATCGCTGTGCTGCTCGGCAAGGCTCTCACCCACGCGCCGAACTCCTTTTTGGGTGGGATGCCCTCTGGACACGCGGCGGTCTCGTTCGCGGGATGGGTTGCGGTGAGCTTCGTCGCCGCAGAGGGACGCTTCGGAGGGCTGGTGTCATTGATCACGCTGCTCATGGCCCTGCTCGTCTGCCAAAGCCGCATCGAATCTGGTATCCACAGCCCCTACGAGGTCGCCGTCGGCGCGCTTCTCGGCACTCTACTCGCCGTCGCTGTTTTCCAACTCTTCTAGCCTGAGTCTTATAGAATCGGTGTTGTGGATCTAGCACACGTAATAGAGGCTGCGGGCGCGGTCTCTTCCAAAGCCTACGCTCCGTATAGCAACTTCCGGGTTGGTGCCGCGGTTCTGACCAGAGGCGGCGTCCTCTATACCGGTTGCAACGTCGAGAACGCTTCCTACGGGCTCGCGATCTGTGCCGAGCGCAACGCTGTTGCCAGGATGGTCGCCGACTCCGATCCTGACGACCGCAGTATACGTCTCGTCGTCGTTGTGAGCCCCGAAGTCGCACCCTGCTTCCCGTGCGGGGCGTGCAGGCAGGTTCTGTACGAGTTCGGCTGTGAAGAAGTTATCGTATTCGACGCCTGCGGTGATCTCAGGCACTACCCGTTCCACGCGTTGCTCCCGCACTCCTTCGGCCCGGAGGATCTATGACTGAAGAATCTTCGAACGACTTCAAGAGCGGTTTCGTCGCGGTCGTGGGACGCCCGAACGTGGGTAAGTCTACCTTGGTCAACCAGCTAGTAGGCGAGAAGGTCTCAATTACCTCTCCTCGGCCTCAGACCACACGCAGCCCCATTCGTGGAGTCCGCAACGGCCCGGGCTACCAGGCGGTCTTCGTTGACACCCCAGGTTCCCAGAAACCTCGCGATACTTTAAGGAGCCGCATGCAGCAGCAGGTCCTCGACAGCCTCTCCGAGTCGGACATCGTTCTCGTTCTCTTCGATGTGACCCAGGCGCAAAAAGGGCTCGGCATGGGCGACCGCTACGTGGCCCGGCTCGTCGCCGAGGCCGGAACACCTGCCATCGCGGGCATAAACAAAGTGGATCTCCTGCGCGATTCTTCCAAAGCTCTCCCAGTGGTCGAGGCGGTCTCGATGCTTGCAGAGTACGAGGACACATTTCTGCTCAGTGCGAAGGAGGGACTGAACGTCGAACCCTTGATGGAGGCAGTGGTCAAACTCTTGCCACCCGGTCCTCGCTACTTCCCGGAAGGTGCCGTGACGGACTATCCGGAGTCCTTGATCCTGGCCGAATACATTAGGGAGAAGGCCCTCAACGTGCTGCGTGAGGAGATACCGCATGCGATAGCTGTGGAGATTGATGAGGTCGAGCGCAAGGACAACGTCACCGTCGTCTATGCCATCATCCACGTCGAGAGAGCGTCACAGCGCATGATCGTGCTCGGCAAGAGCGGCAAGACCATCAAGCAGATCGGTACCGAGGCCCGCCGCGATGTGGAACGCCTCCTCGGCGCCCGCATTTATCTCGACCTCAAGGTGAAGGTAACTCCTGGCTGGAGAAACGACCCGAGGTTCCTTGAACGGTTGGGTTTATAATTCTACCGGTTACTGTGGCACAGAGGTTTTTGGCGAGGAGCGTGGCTCGTGGGAATGAGGGTGCGAGAGTTTGCGAAGACGGTGGACCATACGCTTCTCAAGCCCGATGCTACGCAGGATGATGTCCGCCGGCTGTGTCGAGAGGCGGCCCACTACCACTTTGCTGCGGCCTGCGTATTGCCGTGTTACGTCAGGCTCGCGGCCAGAGAGTTGCGCGGGACGGACGTAAAGGTGGCGACGGTGGTCTCGTTCCCGTTCGGAGCCGACACGACGGCGGTGAAGGCGGCGGCGGTCCGCGACGCCATCGTGGGCGGGGCCTCCGAGCTCGACGTGGTTATGAACATCTCCAAATTCCTCTCAGGTGAGTTCGCCTACGTGGCCGAGGAGTTGGCGAGCCTCAACGGTGAGGTAAGTGCCGTGGCGATGAACAACGGCCTGAACGACGCCGTTCTGAAGGTGATCGTCGAAACGGCGTACCTTTCGGACAAGATGAAGCGGCTGGCGGTGCAGATCGTGGCTTCCAGCGGCGCGGATTTCGTCAAGACCTCGACCGGTTTCGGACCCGGCGGCGCCACCATCGAAGACGTTGCTCTCTTGAGGGAGGAGGCACCGGAGGGGCTGGCCGTGAAGGCCTCCGGTGGCATCAGGACGCTGGAGGATGCTTTGGACCTGTTGAATGCTGGAGCATCCAGGCTCGGAACGAGCGGCAGCGTGGCGATCATGCGGGAGGCCGAGGATGGCGGTCTACAGGAGTAAGGGGATAGTTCTCCGTTCGATCCGCTACGGCGAGGCCGACCGTATCCTGGATCTCTACACACAGGAGACTGGCCTCGTCTCGACGATCGCCAAAGGTATCCGGCGTACCAGATCACGCTTCGGTGGCCGTCTGGAACCGCTCTCGTGCGTTGACTTCCTGGCCTATGAAGGTCGCAGCCTCGATACCATAACCCAGGTCGAGGTCTTGCGGTCTTTCCGCGGCGTTCGCGAGAACCTCTCCCGCCTAGAAGCTGCGGGTAGCATAGTCGGAGTGGTCCGGGCCCTCTCGGGAGAAGATGAGGCCGACCGTCGCGTCTTCAACCTTCTCTACCACGCCCTCGACGCCCTGGAGGGGCTCAATTCGGGCTTCGAGAGTGTGGAGGCAGCCTTCTCTCTTAAGCTCTCGATCCTCGCCGGCTACACTCCTCGGCTCGACGCCTGCGTGAACTGCGAACAAGACATCGATGGAGCTATTGTAGACGGTGAGCCTCCCTACCACTACTTCGCACCTAACCTCGGCGGCGTGCTATGCGCTAACTGCCGTGCGGCGACCGCAGATTCTTTCCCTTTGCCGTCCGGGACCTTGACCGTCCTGCGAGGTCTAATCGCGCGACCGATACGGGAGGCCGCCGTGGAAGAGAGACTTGCAGAGAGCATCCGCCGGGTTGTCTCCGCACACGTTCTCGCCCATGCGCCCGCCGGCGGCATCCTCGCCACTCCCAACCGTCCTACACTCCGCCCGGCGTGAAGGCAAGGGAACACAAGTCTGTAGGCGAGGTGAGAATCTCCATCCCGACCACGGAGTGGGCCTGCCGAACCACTGTCGGACGGCCGGTGTCGGAGCCTCCGGACGGGGTGCGCAACGAGTTCCAGCGGGACCGGGACCGTATCATCCACGCCAAGGCTTTCCGTCGCCTGATGCACAAGACGCAGGTCTTCATCTCCCCGGACGGCGACCACTTCCGCACCCGCCTGACCCACACCCTGGAAATGATGCAGGTCTCACGCACTATCGCTCGCTCTCTGAACCTCAATGAGGACCTTACGGAGGCCATCGCCCTTGGTCACGACCTCGGCCATACCCCGTTCGGCCACACTGGGGAAGAAGCTCTTACTCGTGTCCTCGTTCCTCACGAGCGCGGCTTTCGCCACCACGAGCATTCTCTTAGGGTCGTGGACGTACTCGAGAAGGGGGGTAAGGGGCTAAACCTCACTCACGAAGTTAGGGACGGCATACTCAACCACACCGGCAATGGTTATCCCTCTACGAGGGAGGGTGAGATCGTGCGAATCGCCGACCGCATAGCCTACGTCAACCACGATGTGGACGACGCTCTACGGGCGGGTGTTATCTCCTGGGCGGACCTGCCTAAAGAGCCTATTGCGGTGCTCGGCGACCGGATGAGCGTCAGGATAGATACCATGGTGCGCGACATGATCCTCACGTCGAGGGATAGGGGAGAGATAGCGCTTTCGGAAGGCGTCTACGCTGCTCTCATGGATTTGCGAACGTGGCTCTTCAAGAACGTCTATCACAACCCCCGCTCACGGGAGAATCACAAGGCCGGGAACGTGGTAGCGGCGCTCTTCGACTACTATCTGGAGAGACCGGAGGAGCGGGCAAAGAGCGACCTCGACTCCGTAACCGAGACCGTGGACTTCGTCGCCGGTATGACCGACCGCTATGCCCTTGCGACCTACAAGCGGCTGTTCCTGCCGCGTAGCGACACCATTTTCGAGTAGCAGTTTCCGCCAGCGATCAGCTAGTCCAGCAACAACAAAAAGCTGATGGATGGACGCTTCGGGTCATCCTGTATTTAGTAGCCCGGAGGAGATGCCGGAGATCGTGAGGAGTAGGGGATGGGCCATCGTCTCTCGCTCGAGCGCGTCTTCAGGTAGAGAGCGGTAGCGGCGCAAGAGGCTCACCTGTATGTAGGAGAGCGGGTCCACGTACGGGTTCCGGAGGCGTATGGAACGCTGCAAGACCGGAGCGTTGTCGAGGAGATGCTCCTGTTCGGTGATCTGGAGTAGCGCACGCACGCTCATCGCGTGCTCTTCGGAGACTCGGTTCCAGACGCGCTCTCTGAGGTTGGGATCCTCGACAAGAGTAGAGTAGGCCTCGGCGATACGCAGGTCGCTCTTCGCCAGCGTCATCTGCATGAACTCCACCAGGGTTCTGAAGAACGGCCACCCGTGGTACATCTCCCGCAGGAGGTCGAGCCCTCCCTCGCTATCCTGGATCAGCGCTGAGAGCGCGCTGCCCGCACCGTACCACGAGGGGAGCAGAAAACGATTTTGCGTCCAAGCGAAGATCCAGGGGATCGCACGCAGGCTCTCCACACCAGGGCTCTCCACCCTCTTCGCCGGACGGCTACCGATGTTCACCAGGGGGAGCTCCCCTATCGGAGACGCTTCCGAGAAGAAGGTGAAAAAGTCCTTGTTTTCGAACACGAGTTCCCGATAGGTTTCGCAGGATGATACGGAGAGGCGCTCCAGCGCCTCGATCCACTCCTTCTTCGGTTCCCGTGCTTCCTCTTCTGCGCTCGCTTCCAAGACTGCGGCGAGCACGGTATCGAGATTGCGCCGAGCGAGTCCCGGAATGCTGTACTTGAATGAGATGACTTCGCCCTGTTCGGTGATGCGGATGCGTCCCCCGACCGTGCCGGGCGGCTGGGCAAGTATGGCATCGTAGCTCGGGCCTCCACCCCGGCCCACCGTCCCGCCCCGCCCGTGGAAGAGCCTGAGCTTCACGCTGTGTTCCCGGGCTACTGCACTCAAGGCCCTCTGGGCCTTGTACAGGGCCCAGTTGCTCGTCACGTACCCGGCGTCCTTGCCCGAGTCACTGTAGCCAAGCATGATCTCCTGCAGGTCGCCTCGCTGCTTGAGCGTGGAGCGGTAGAACGGGTCATCAAGCAGCCTTCTCAGCACCTCCGGTGCTTCCTCCAGGTCGTCTATAGTCTCGAAAAGGGGTGTTACGCCCAGGCGGTTCTCCGTACACCGTTCCTCCTTATCAACCTCGAGCAGACCGGATCGCTGCGCCAGGAACTGCACCGCAAGGACATCGCTGGCTCCGCGGGCCATGCTCAGGATGAAAGTCTCCACCGGAGACTCGGACTCATCGTCTGCCTGCTTGATGCGATCAAAGGTCTCGAGTACGTCTCTGCTCTCGTCGGAGAGATTGTCGGGTGGCGCTTCGGCTGCGATGGGCTCTTTCAAGAGACGACGCAGGAGATCGGTCTTTCCGGATTCGTCAAGGCTTCTGTAATCTTCGCCGGTCGGGAGCAGCAGTTCGGCGACAGCATGGGCTATTCGAGAGCTGTCCTGGCGCACGTCGAGTCGGGCCAGGTGGAACCCAAAGACATCCACTTGACGGATAAAGTCTCTCAGGCCCCCCTCCGCGACCCGCTCCCCACCGTGCCTTAGAAGGCTTCTGCGCACCACCAGCAGATCCTCCTTTAGCTCCGCCGCGCTATCGTAGGCCGCGGATGAGCCGGGATCCTCAAGCGTACGGCGGAGGCGAGCGGCTACGAGCAGCATCTTGCGTCGGTAGGGCTCGTTTCTCTCCTGGTTTGCGAACTCGCGGGCCGTATCGGGTAGGAGCCATTCGTACCGTTCGATAGAGCTTTCCAGCTCTTCTGAGATAGCTGCGAGTCTTACTGACTGGCTAAGATGCTCCGCCAGGGAGAGGGCCGAGTCCAGGTGGCGGTTGAGGATGAGTTCTCGGTGAAGTTCAAGGGCCGTGTTTAGCGTCTTCGGTTTCACGAACGGATTGCCGTCCTGGTCTCCACCGACCCAGGAGCCAAACTCCAGGACGCGCCCCAGAGGGAGGCTATTCTCGGGGAACTGGCGAGCGAGCTCGTCTTCGAAGTCCCGGTACACATCGAGGGTCGAGGAGATCAGGGGATTCTCGAAGAAGAGCAGGGTTCGCCGTATCTCATCTTCGACCTCGGGCCGCTCGACGCGTAACTCGTCGGTCTGCCACAGGACGGTTATCTCCTCGGCGAGACGCTCCTCTGCCTTGGTACGCTCCTGAAGGCTAAGGTTCTCGGCTCCTAAAGAGTCCAGGATCTCACCTATACGCAGGTGCTTGCGGCGGATGCTGCGCCTCTGAGTCTCGGTTGGGTGCGCTGTCAGAACGAGGCTCAGATTCAGCTCGTCGAGCACGCGCTCCAGGTCCTCGCCGCCAAAGCCTTCCTTTTTGAGACGCATCAGCGCACTCCGCAACGAAGCCTTCTGTGGGGGGTTCTCGGGCGAGGACTCGTACTGCCGCCGCCGGCGAATGCGGTGGTGACGCTCGGCGATGTTGACCAGCTGGAAGTACACCGAGAATGCTCGCACGATTCGTCCGAGCTCCCCCGGGCCCATACGCTCGATGCGCAGCTTGAGCCGCTCGTCCAGGTCGGGGTCGTATTCGAAGCGG
>JAWWQA010000141.1:0-7041 GCA_033854695.1 Rubrobacteraceae bacterium | reverse complement strand
AGGGGCTCGTCGTCCCGGTGGTACGTGACGCCGACAAGAAGAGCTTCGCCGACATAGAGAGCGACATAGTGGAGCTCGGCAGGAAGGCCCAGGAAGGCAAGCTCAGCATCGAGGAGTTGCAGGGCGGCACGTTCACGATCACCAACGGTGGCGTCTTCGGCTCCCTGAACTCGACACCCATACTCAACATCCCTCAGGTGGCGATCCTGGGGATGCACAAGATCCAGGAGCGGCCCGTCGCCGTGAACGGCGAGATAGAGATTCGTCCCATGATGTACCTCGCCCTCTCCTACGACCACCGCATAGTAGACGGCGCCGACGCCGTGCAGTTCCTCGTGCGCATAAAGGAGCTCATCGAAGACCCGGAGACCTTGCTACTGGAGGGTTAGAACTCCGGCGAAGCGCCTTCGGGTGAAGATTCGGGAGGCTCGTTTCGACGAGCCTCACTTTTTTCTGTTGGTTCGGTGGTTGCTCTCCGGTACACTTGCTTTGATGATGCCACTCAAGTAGCGTCTTTGGGGCTGAAAGGGGAACGGTGGGGAGCAAGAGCAGAGAAATTTTCTCGCCGCCGAAGCAGACTATCGCCGCAGCCTCGAGCTAGATCCCGAGAATGCGAACGTTCGGAGCGCCTTGAGAGAGCGCCGCCTCTCGCCGAAGAAGTACCCCCGGCGAACCGGGTGGTCTTCGTAGAGTCCAAGATGCAGCCGGTGGTATCCACCAGCTTCTCTCGGCGGTTGTCCGCTATTTCGCTCATTAGCTCACCTCCTTTGGCTCCAGGAGGAGATTTATGCCCCGCAGGATCTCCCGCACTCGCCCCTCGGAGAGGGTGCTGATCCTGTCTCGCAGCCTGCGTTTATCTACAGCGGCCATTTGTGACACGTTTACGACGCTCTGCTCCGGCAAGTTCGCCTCCCCAGGAAATAACAGGACGTTCCCCGGGTCCTGGGCGCGGCGCAGGTTTGTGGTCAGGGCGCACGTCACGACCGTCCTTATGCGGCTCCTGTTAAACACGTTGTTCTGAATGACGACGTACGGGCGCGTGTAGCCGGGTGAAGCGCCGGTTGGTTCCTCGATGTCCGCCCAGAACACGTCCCCTTGGGTTAACCTTCCCTGGGCCGCCACTCGTTCCCAGTCTCCTCCAAAAGACGCCCCTGATAAGCCCACATCCGATCCAAGTGCTCCTGCTCTTCCTCATCCAGCACGTCAGTGTGAGCTGCGTTAAGCTTCTCGAGAAGTTCCTCGTTCTCGCGCCGGCGAGTGTATTCCGCGACAGCTCTGGAGAAGAGTTCGCTGCGTGAGATACCCAGCTTCGTGGCCCACGCCTCCGCCTCTTTGAAGAGCGACTCGTCGAGCGAGATCGCAGTCTTTATATGCGGCATCTGTTTATACCTACTCTTATACTATTAGTATAACCATAGCGGTAGCTACTACATTGCCTTGCGCAAGAAGATGTCTTATCTTACTCTGACCTTTAGGTAGGTTTCGATGTGAAGGCATGTAGAGAGTGGGGCGAGTGAGCGAGAACGAACTGGCGGAACGGCTTCTATCCGGGGATCGGCGGGCGCTGGCGCGCGTGATCTCCAAGATCGAGAGCGAGGACTCAGAGGTTCCTGCTGTGATCTCCGAGCTCTACCCGCACACCGGCGAGGCCATCACCATCGGCTTCACCGGTCCACCCGGCGTTGGCAAGAGCAGCATCATAGCCAAGCTCATAGAGCTCTACCGTGAGGAGGACAAGAAGGTCGGGGTGGTCTCGGTAGACCCTTCGAGCCCGTTTACCAAGGGCGCGATACTAGGTGATCGAATACGGCTCGCGGACCACTTCCTCGACTCTAACGTCTTTATCCGCTCTATGGGAACCCGGGGGCATCTCGGGGGCCTGGCGGGCGCGTCGCGGCTCGCCGCCATAGCGATGGAGGCGTACGGGATGGACGTGGTGCTCTACGAGACCGTCGGCGTGGGGCAGGGGGAGGTCGAGGTCGCGTCGGCGGCCGATACCGTCATCCTGGCCCTGCAGCCGGGGGCGGGTGACTCGGTGCAGGCTCTAAAGGCCGGGGTGATGGAGATCGCCGACATCATCTGCATGAACAAGGCGGATCACCCGCAGGCCAACGGGGCCGCGTCGGAGGTGCGTTCGATCCTTGAGATCGGACACGAGCTAGACCCCGACGCCCGGACACCTCCCATAGTAATGACGCGAGGAGACAACGGCGAGGGTGTCGAGGAGCTGAAGGAGAAGATCGAAGAGCACCGGGAGTTCCTCGAGGAGACCGGCAGGATGAAGGAGCGCCATCTCGCCTCCATAAAGGACTTCATCCTCTCCTGGGCCACGAACAAGATGGAGAAGGAGATGCAGGAGCGCCTCTCGAGGGAAGATGAGGAGCTAATGGAGAAGGTTCGCAAGAGGGAGTTGGATCCCATCTCTGCAGCGGAGACACTTTATAAGGAGGTCTAGCCGAGGGCTAGACCTCCTTGCTGTCAGCCATCAGCAGTCAGCCATCAGCTTTTCGGAGGCATGCCCGGCAAGGATCACGGCACCTTCGCGGTAGCGGCCGGAACCGAGGACGACGCTCTATCGCGGGGCCGAATCTCCCCAGGCTCACTTGTTGACAGCTGACCGCTGATGGCTGACAGCTATATACTATGTCGTGTAAGTGGCGTTTCTAGCCCTTCGTGTTGGGGAAGGAGGAGAGATCGCATGGACCTCAAGGGAGCCCAGGCCGGGTACAAGGCCCTGGGTCTGGAGGACGACGACCTGCTGCGGATGTACCGTTGCATGCTCCTGGCCCGCCGGGTGGACGAGCGGTCGTGGATCTTGAACCGGCAGGGCAAGGCGGCCTTCGTAATCTCCTGCCAGGGCCAGGAGGCCGCCCAGGTCGGTACGGCCTACAACCTGCGTCCGGGCTACGACTACGTCTACCCGTACTACCGGGATTTTGCAGTCACCCTGTGCCTCGGCCAGACGGTTCGCGGCCAATTCCTGAGCCTGCTGGCAAAAAAGGAGGATCCCAACAGCGCCGGCCGCCAGATGCCGGGCCATTACAGCAGCCGTAAGCTAAACATCGTCACTGCCTCGGCCCCCGTAGGTGTGCAGTACCCGCAGGCGACGGGGACGGCGCTTGCGTTCAAGATGCGCGGGGAGGACGGGGTGGTTCTGGCGTGCGGTGGTGAGGCCTCGACCAGCGGTGGCGACTGGCACGAGGCGATGAACTTCGCTGGCATCTACGACCTTCCGGTAGTCTTTCTCATCGAGAACAACGTCTATGCGATCTCCGTGCCGGAGAAGATGCAGGTCGCGGGCTCTATCGCCGGTAGGGCTGACGGGTACGGCTTCCCCGGCGTCGAGGTCGACGGGAACGACGTACTCGCAGTCTATGAGGCGGCCAGGGAGGCGTTCGAGCGGGCGAGAAGGGGCGAGGGGCCAACCTTGATCGAGGCGAAGACCTACCGTATAACGGCGCACTCCTCAGACGACGACGACCGGCGCTACCGCGAACGCGAGGAGATCGAAGTCTGGCGCCGGAAGGATCCCCTAGTCCGCTTCGAGCGGTATCTTGAAGAGGTCGGGTTGCTCGAGACCGAGAAGAAGGAGGAGATAGCGGCCCAGATCAAAGGCGAAGTGGACGAAGCGATCGAGTACGCCGAGCAAGCGCCTTACGCCGAACCTGAAGAAGCCCTAGAGCGCGTTTACGCGGAGGATTGAAGATGGCTACGAAGAACCTCTTACAGGCCATCCACGATGGGCTGGCCGAGGAGATGCGGGCGGACGACACCGTGATGATTATGGGTGAGGACGTAGGCCGGGCAGGTGGGGTGTTCCGGGTGACGCAGGGGCTCGCAGATGAGTTCGGTCCTTTTCGGGCTATGGACACGCCGCTGGCGGAGAGCCTGATCGTAGGCGCAGCGATAGGGCTCTCCGTGAACGGGATGCGCCCGGTCGCCGAGATACAGTTCGCCGACTTCATCCCGCCTGCCTTCGACCAGATAGTCAACGAGGCCGCTCGCTTCTACTACCGCTCCAACGGAGCCTGGAACGTGCCCATAACGATCCGGGCTCCCTACGGCGTAGTACCCGGCGGCGCCCTCTACCACTCCCAGAGCGTCGAGGCCTGGTTCTGCAACACACCGGGCCTCAAGGTTGCCGCCCCGACCTTCCCCGCCGACGCCAAGGGTATGCTAAAGAGCGCCATCCGCGACTCGAACCCCGTCCTGTTCTTGGAGCACAAAAGGACCTACCGGCTCATAAAAGAGGACGTTCCCGAAGAAGATTACTCCGTGCCTCTTGGCAAGGCCAGGATTCACCGGGAGGGGATGGATCTCACGGTTGTCGCCTACGGGATGATGCTCTACACGGCTCTTGAGGTTGCGGAGAAGCTCTCGGAAGAGCACGGCATCGAGGTCGAGATCGTCGAGCCCAGGACGCTCTATCCGCTGGACAAGGAGACGATCCTCGATTCCGCGAAGAAGACCGGGAAGTTTCTGGTCGTCTCGGAGGCGAACCTTACAGGATCGGTCTCGGGAGAGATAGCGGCGATCGTCGCCAAGGAAGCCTTTGAGTGGCTGGATGGACCGGTTATGCGCCTCGGGGCGCCAGACATCCCGGCGGCAGCGTTCGCTAAGCCGATGATGGACTTCTTTGTGCCTTCAGCGAAGAAGATAGAGGCGGCGATGCTTGAACTGGCACGTTATTAGGAGGAGAAAGCCGTGGCGACAGCGGTGACGATGCCCCAGCTCGGGGAGACCGTGACGGAGGGGACGATAGCGCGCTGGCTCAAGGCCGAGGGGGATAAGGTCGAGAAGGATGAGCCCTTGTGCGAGATCGACACGGACAAGGTCAGCTCCGAGCTCCCCTCGCCGTTCGCCGGAAAGGTCGAGAAGCTCCTGATCTCCGAGGGCACCACCGTAGACGTGGGGACCGAGATCGCGCTCATGGCGATCGACGGAGCAGAGGGAGCTGCGGACGAGGAATCTCCGGACCAGGAGGCTTCAACGAGAGAGGATGCGGCGGCAGAGACCCTGACCGAGGAGTTTCCGGCCGCGGGAACGGAGGCCCAGCCGGCGGTCGAGGACGGTGAGAAGCAGCGAGTGGTAGCTGAGGCGCGCAGCGGTGGTGACGGACGAGGGACGGTCGAGAGCGCGGAGACGCTGCGGCTGACGCGCTCCTCCCCGGTGGTCCGCCGGCTCGCCGAGGAGCACGACATAGACATAGCGGAGATCTCCGGCACGGGTAGCGGCGGCCGGGTAACGAAGAAGGACATCGAGGGCTACATAGAGGAGCGCGCGGCGGAGTACACGACGCCGGGCCTCCAGGAGGAGAGAGAAGCCTTCGCGCCGCCCGAGCCCGAAGCGACGCCCACCCGACCGGAGCGCGCCGCTCGGGAGACTGACCGCGAGCCGGAGCGAGCGGAGGTTTATGAGGGCGACCAGGTAGTGGAGCTCACGAGCATCCGCCGGGCGATCGCGACACGGATGTCCCAAAGCAAACGCGAGGCTCCGCACGCCTGGACTATGGTCGAAGCGGACGTTACAGGGCTGGTCGGGTTGCGCAAGAGGGTCAAAGAGGAGTTCGAGAGCCGGGAGGGGATCAAGCTCACTTACCTGCCGTTCGTCGTGAAGGCGGTAGTCGAGAACCTCAAGGAGCATCCGCTCCTGAACTCTGTGTGGGACGGGGACAGGATCGTGCTCCGCAAGCGTATAAACGTCGGGGTGGCGGTCGACCTGGAGGACGCCCTGATCGTACCGGTCATCCCCGATGCCGATGAGCTGAACATCCTGGGCCTCGCCCGGAAGATAGACGACCTCGTCCGGCGGGCGAGAAGCGGGCAACTCAGACCCGACGACGTGGCCGGGGGTACCTTCACGGTCAACAACCCGGGCGCTCTCGGCTCAGTAGTCTCGGTTCCCATCATCAATCACCCGCAGACGGCCATACTTTCGGCCGAGGCTATCGTGAAGCGAGCGGTGGTCGTGGATGATGCGATCGCAGTGCGCAGCATGATGAACCTCGAGGTCTCCTTCGACCACCGCGTTATGGACGGCGGGGCGACACTACGCTTTCTCAACGCGGTCAAGAGGCGGCTAGAGGGCATCGAACCACAGGAGAACATCGGGTAAGAAGTGCGGTAAACTGCGCTTAAGATGGCGTTTTCCCCCCTACAGGTCCTGAGCGATGCCAAAACGCGCGGCGAGCAGGTGGCGGTAGTCTCACTCTACGATGCGCCGACGGCCGAGATCTGCTGCGAGGCCGGGGTGGATTGTATCCTCGTCGGCGATTCTATGGGGAACGCGATGCTGGGCTACGACGACTTCCTCTCCGTTACGATGGAGGATGTGCTGCGTCACACGGCTGCCGTGGCGCGGGGGGTCAAGCAGTCGCGGAGACCCGAGGTGCCAGTCGTCGGCGACCTGCCCTTCGGGAGCTACGTGAGCCCGGAACAGGCGGCACGCAACGGAGCGAACCTCATACGGGCGGGTGCTCACGGTGTGAAGCTCGAAGGGGCGGGACCATCGGCTCTGGCGGCGGTACGAACCCTCGTAGAGATGGGTGCGCCCATAGTCGGGCACCTCGGCTTCAAGCCGCAATCTTCCCTCCGCTACTCGAGTGTGGTACAGGGCAAGACCGCAGGGGCCGCATCGCGACTTCTCCAAGAGGCGCGCGAGCTCGAAGCGGCCGGCTGCATCGCTCTTGTACTCGAAGCGGTGACCTCCGAGGTCGCCAGGCGTATCACCGAGGAGCTATCCATCCCCACCATCGGCATCGGAGCGGGGGCCGGGTGTGTCGGGCAGGTTCTCGTCTGGCACGATCTCGTCGGCCTCACCACCCCACGTAAGAAACCTTTCCGCTTTGTCAAGCGTTACGCAGATTCCCGTGCCCTGTTCTCTGAGGCGGCGCGGAGCTTCGCAGACGAGGTACACTCGGGCGCCTTTCCTACAGAGGAGCATGGCTGGAACTTGCCCGAGACCGAACTCGAAGAGTGGCGCGCCCGTGAGGACGGACGTTAAACGACCAGTACTCCACTGTGGGTCGATAAGGGCATGGAG
>JAWWQA010000140.1:0-4694 GCA_033854695.1 Rubrobacteraceae bacterium | reverse complement strand
GAGGTGGGGGGAACCGGTGGCATGGAAGGGAACCACTCCAAGTTCATCCTCATGGACGATCCGGAGACCTACAACCTGCCGAGCCATCCGTTCATGCCGCACGTAAAGGTCAAGGGTGCCGTCGTAGCCAGTGCGGTTGCCGCCGGAGTCTTGAGCGCGGTCGTGGCTCTGGCTTTCCGGGACTAGAGAGGGGAGACGGGTGACGGATGTAACGCAGGAGTCCCGGCAATCGCAGAACGGGAAGGTAGAGACCTCCCACCACCCCGAGACCGATCCCCAGAGGGAGGACAAGAACTACTATGGCATACCACCGATAAAGAAGGCGCACTGGACGTGGGAGATCGTCGTGTACTTCTGGATCGGGGGGATAGGGGCCGGAGCTCACCTGGCCTCCGTGGTCGGGCAACTGCTCGGCTGGAAGGACAAGGCGTTCTTCCGGGCGAGTCGCTATACCGTGCTGGTCACAATGCTCTTGAGCCCGTTGCTCCTGATCTCGGACCTCGGCAGGCCCGAACGCTTCTACAATATGCTCCGCATCCTCAAGCTCCGCTCTCCAATGTCCACCGGCTCCTGGGCGCTGTTCCTGTTCGGTAATCTGGGCGGTGCCATAGGCCTCTATCAGGCCGCCGAAGATGGCCTACTCGGGCGGGGTATCATCTCTCGTCTTATCAAGGCCTTGATTCCCCAGAAGCTGCTCTCGATCCTGGCGCTGCCCTTCGGCCTCTACGTCGGAGCCTATACAGGTATCCTCGTCGCCACTACCTCAGTGCCCATGTGGGCGCGCAACTGGCTCCTGATGGGCCCGACCTTCCTTACCTCGGGCATCTCGACCGGGCTGTCGATGATCTCGTTTATCCTGCATCTCGGTCACTGGGGGGAGAAGAAGACTCTTGAGGCGCTGCAGCGCGCCGAGCGCCTGATGCTCATGATAGAGGCCGGCCTCATCATTGCCTCCTTGATAAAGATGGGCAGGTGGGCCAAGCCTCTGCGCTCCAAGAAGCTTGCGCCGCTATTCTTCGGTGGCACGATTCTAGGCGGCATCCTTACCCCGCTCGCGCTCCTCTCAGGCAAGGAGACGCGCGGGAAGGGTCTGCTCTCCTCAGCGCTCGTGCTGCTCGGCGGCCTCGCTTTCCGCTACGCGATGGTCGACGGAGGTCGGAAGAGCGCTGACGATCCCGAAGCATACTTCACCTTCGCGAAGCAGGAGAACGTGCCGAAGCCAGAGGATAATATTTAGAGCGACCAGCCTTCAGCAAAGCAGGAGAGGGCCGGATCTTCGGGTCCGTCCCTTTCCTTGTTGCGCCGGATATACGCTCGACCTAGGATGGAGAGTGACGGACCTACCAGCGCCTCACGGCGGAAGCCAGCCGGCGTAGCGCGCCATCTCAGCTGAGATACGGTTGGAGACGGAGAAGCATCCCAGGGCCCGCGAGATGGATTGAGAGGAGGAGCTCACGGCGACAGTGGCGGTAGTTGGGGCGGGACCCGGAGGCATAGCCGCCGTCCGCCGGTTGAAGGAGTGCGCCGGAGAAGACGTCAACGTGCTCCTCTTCGAGCGGGAGCCCTGGGTCGAATACTTGCCCGGCACTATACCCGTTTTTCTGGGCAAAACGCCCCGCGAACACTGGCGCCAGGTGCTCTCTCTGGGGGACGTAGAGATCAACATCGGAGAAGTGGAGGAGGTCTCCGGGGACAGAGTCAGACTTAACGGTGAGACTCACGAAGCCGATGCCGTCATAGCTTCCCCGGGCCTCGTGCTGGACTACCAGCAGGTGCCGGATGCCCCAAACGTTCGCGCCTTCTGGGACCCGGCAGGTGCAGAGGCCGCATCTAACGCCGCGAGAGACTTCCAGGCTGGGACCGTCGCGGTCATCGTCTCTTCGTTGCCATACCGCTGTCCTCCAGCCCCCTTCGGGATGGCGATGGAGCTGGCGGACTACTACCAGGGTGAAAGGCGCAACGTGCGAGTGGTGCTAACCACCCCAGAGGATACCCCTCTGGCCGCCATCGGGGGAGGGGTGCCGGAATTCCTGGAAGACTCTTGTGCCGCTGCAGGGGTCGAGCTTGTTACAGGCTTCGATCCGGAGCTCGCCGGGCTCGGAGAAGGTAGGTTGACCTCGGCTCAGAGTGTTGCAATAGATTGCGACATTGCATTTGTAATACCGGCGCACGTCAGGTCCCCGATTTTTGCTGGGCTTCCCGGGCAGGGTCCGCTGGTGGAGGTTTCTCCTCGCTTCGAGAGCGTAGACTCGGGGCTCTTCGTGGTGGGAGATGCCGCGAGGGTGCCGCTGCCCCGGGCGGCGGAAGCTGCAGCGTCTGAGGGACGGACTGCCGCCGATACCGTACTGGAAGGCCTTGGTCTGTCGGTCGAGCAGGGGCTCCACTTGCCGGAGCCCGAATGCTACGTAGGCCACGGCGGAGGAGATTTCAGCAGGATCTCGCTTCGCTATCCCGGCGGGCTGCCGCCTCGGGGGAGACCGGAAGTCAAGATCGAAGGTCCGTCGAAGGGCTTTGCGGCGGGGTTCGAAGGTTCCTTCAATCGCTGGCGCGAGCTGCGCGGCGGATGAGCGGAGGTTTTTACGCCGAGTACGCCTCGTCGGTGACTGGCTCCATCCAGTCGGTGCCGCCATCTGTGGTGTTTGCGGGGTTAATCGCCATGTGTACCATGAAGCTGTCGGGGCCAGCGCCGTGCCAGTGCTTCTCGTCGGGGGCGAAGTAGACGACGTCCCCGGCTCTTATTTCGACCACCGGCTCACCTTCCTTTTGCGCCCGCCCTTCTCCGGTCACGACGTAGAGGATCTGGCCTTCGGGATGCGTGTGCCAGTTGGTGCGTGCTCCGGGCTCGAAGAGCACACGGAAGACGCCAGCATCGGGAGACGAACTCGCGGGCGCTGCATCTAACCACACGACGCCGGTAAACCATTCCTCCGGCCCACGCCGGGTTTCCATGTTCCGCGTCGAAACCACCTTCATTGCTGCCTCCGTCTTAGCTTTCGGTCCTCAACTTTCAACCTGCACAAGATTTCTTGCTGGTTTTGGTTGCTCTTCATGCGAGGCGGCGCTCGAGGATCTTATGCAGGCGTGGCTCATCAGTGTCTTCGGGGGTGGTCTTCTCTACCCTAAGTAAGGCTTCCCGGTCACGAAATTCCAGGGTGGAGATGTGGTTCTCGAACCAGGGCTCTTCGTGTGTCAAGCGCCAGCGCACAGCGGGTTCTTCGACGCCTGCCAGACGCGCCAGCGCTTTGCCGACCAGCTCGCCTCGCCTTGTCCAGCCAGCCCGCATGGCCAGGCGCTCGGGGAAGCCCAAAGGGTTGCGCAGCGGCGAGCTGACTGCCTGATAGACGGAGCTTCGCACGCCCGTTCCTTGCTCGAAGCCGATCTCGGCCAGGTAGCCGTGGTGCACATCACCGGAGAGCACGGTCACCGAGGCGGGGGGAAGTCCGGTCGAGTGTTCCCCGGCTTCGACAGACCTCAAGAGGTTCACGAGGTTTTCGAAAGAGTCGTGAAAGGCAGCCCAGTGCTCGAGGTCCAGGAGCTGGCGGATGAACTCGCCGAGCCACGCCGCGGGGGTTCCCCAGGCACCCTTGCAGACGGCTTCGTTCCAGGCTTCGAGGTAGTGCAGGGCGGGCGGGAGGAGGAGCGGGAGCGAGGTACCGAACAGGAGGTGGTCGAAATCGCCGGTCGCTTTGTCTTCGATCCAGGCCCACTCCGCATCATCGAGCATGGAGCGATGTTCCTCCTTCAGCACCCGCCCGGCCCGCGAGTCCATGACTATCAGGCGGATCCTGCCAAAGTCGCGGTAGAAGCTCCATCGGCTCGTCCCGACCTCGCGGTCGGCCTTGTAAGCGAACTCGCGCAAGACGCGACTTGCATCTGGTGCTTTCCGGACCTGCTCGAACAAGCCGTCCTTCTCGAGCTCTTCCGGCGAGAGGTTGCCGAGGTGCTGGTAGATCCAGTATGACATGAACGCGCCGATGATACGTTCCTCCCACCACGGTTTGGCACGCATCTGCCGGATCCAGGCTTCAGAGGTGTTCCAGTCGTCGTTGACGTCGTGGTCGTCGAAGATCATGGCCGACGGCACGGTCGAGAGGAGCCACCGGATGGCCGGGTCTTTCCAGGAGTCCCAGTAGAGATGGGTGTACTCCTCGAAGTCAGCTACCTCTTCTTCGGGAGGTTTGTCGGGATCGCGTCGAGAGCGGATGAAGTCGCGGGTGCCGGAAGAGATCTCGTCAGCGTAGATCTGGTCTCCCAACAGGAGGAGCGCGTCGGGCCAATCTTCCTGACGCTGGTGGCGCATGTTGTAGGCAAGGGCGTAGAGGGCATCGCGCTCGTAGTAACCGAGCTTCCTTACGATGCCCCGTTTGAGGGTGTACGGTGGCTCGTGCGGTGCCGAGACGCGGCAAGAACCGAAAGCGAGGCTCAGCTTCCCATCTGGCTTGATGGTCCGGATCACAGGCGGCGGGAAAGGATCACCCTCTTCGGGCCAGACCTTTTCACCGTCAAGCGTGACGGAGTATTCGTAGCACGAGCCGGGCTCTAGGCCGGTGATCCTTACCAAGGCGTAGTGGTGGCCCTCGACGTGGAAGGTACGCGAGCGATGGCTCGAACCGTCGACCTTGACCTCGACCTCGCAGGCAGCGCCAGTCTCGACCCAAATCGTGGCGTCGTCGGCCCCGGTGTACCGGAGGAGG
>JAWWQA010000139.1:0-7978 GCA_033854695.1 Rubrobacteraceae bacterium | reverse complement strand
GTCCAGCTGGAACAGGGCAGCTGGTGAACGCCCGCAGAAGTAGTGAACCTCGTACGGCACGGGGTGAGCCGCCAGGACCTCCAAACTCGCGTTCGAGTACTCCGAGCTGCGGAGCACGGCCGCGGTTCTGAGTAAGCCCTCCACGGTCTTTCTCTCCCAGGGCCCGTTCTCGACCTCGATAAAGACGTCCTCCCCGCCGCGCCGCAGGTGAATCGGCAGTACCGTCCGTCCCCCCGACGAGACGACCTCCTTGAAGAGCTCGACGACCTCCTCGCCGCGCTTCCCCAACTCCTCGGCGATCCGGGAGATCGAAGCCGCACGCGAAGCTCCTTGCTCGAGCTCGATGGTCTCCGCTAGAGGCCGTGCTGCCGGGTCTTGCGGCGGATCGGCCAAGGGACCGGAAACTTGCGGCCTTTCTCCGGGCGTTTCGCGCTCGCGGCGTCTCCAAAACATGCGCACAACAATCCCCCCCGTACCATCGGGACCAGAGGCTGTGAGGATTCTAGCACCGGAGGCTGCCCCGCGAAAATGGTTTGCCGACGCCGCCTCTATGCACTAACTTACGCACATGAACGCTAACCATGCAACTCCCGGGCGAGGGAGCAAGCAAGAAATTATCCTTATACGTCACGGCCAGTCCACTGCGAACGCGAGCGGCGTCTGGCAAGGCCAACTGGAGTTCCCCCTCTCCGAGGAGGGTAGGCGCCAGGCTGTCGAGACAGGCCGGGCCTTGAAAGGAACGAGGATCTCCGGCGTCTACGCGAGCCCCCTCTCTCGAGCCTTCGAGACCGCCGGGATAGTGGCGCGCGAGGCCGGCTTCTCCGGAAAGGTCGTGCCAATGCCGGACCTCATGGAACGTCACGGCGGCATTCTCGAAGGCCACACCTGGGCCGAACAAGAGGAACGCAACCCCGAGTTCGCTGAAAAGTTCCTCGCCTTGCCCGAAGAAGAGCGATGGACGCTGGTCGGCGCCGAGACCGACGAGGAGATACTGGCAAGGTTCGAGAGGGCGCTCTCGGAGATCCTCTCATATCACCCGTCCGCGGAAGGTCCGATCGTCGTGGTCTCCCACGGTGGCGTCATGCGCGCGTTCCTGCGCGAATGTTTCGGACCCTCGGTCCTCCCAGGCACCGAACGGGCGTCGAATGCATCCATCACCCGGTTACTCTATGATCCCGCGGAGCCGGACACCGCACCAAGACTCCTGGAACTCGCCTCAACGAGCCACCTGCCACCAGAAGAGGCGCGGCAAGCGCGAATACAAGCTGAGTAGACTCCATGGCTAACTGGTTCTAGAGGCTAAGCCCGGGTAACGATAGAGGCGTTGTATGTAACGCCTTTAATCGATGATGCGGACGCTGCGGGCGTTCGGGCCCCGGTCATTGCGTCCGACCACGTACTCGACCTCGCTGCCGGGCTCCAGCGCCGAGGGGTCGCCCTCGACCTCGGAGTGGTGCACGAAGAGATCGTCGCCGGTCGGACGTACCAGGAAACCGTAGCCCTTCTCCGGGTCGAACCACTTAACCCGGCCCTGCTCCCGATCCGGCTCGGAGCCTACGACTTCCGGCTCCGCAGTCGTTCCGGAAGCCTCCGCGGGCGCCGGGGTACCCTCGAGGACAACGCTGGTGGCTTGCGACGGGCCGGAACCGTTGTCGGTCTCCTCCCGCGCGGCCAGCATAGTGCTCTGCAAAGCACCTGTGGCGACCTCCAGGACTATCGAGTCTTCAGCCACTTTGACGACTACCGACTCGACACCAGCCCAATGCTCTTTCCAGATCGGGTCGTCAGCAACGGCGGGATCGAACCACATGCCCCATCCGTCGCGCTCGCCGTGGTCGAGGACGCCCTCGAAGACGCTAACGGGCTCGCGGGCGGAGCGATCGCGGCGGTAGATGTCGTTGCGGGAGCGGAACGATTGTACCGAGGAGGCGCTGGTCCCCAAAGCGTCTGCGATCCACTCGTCCGTCTTGCCCGCGTCGACCCACTCCCGGATCTCCTTGATGTGCGGTTTGAGGGCAATGCGCTTCTTCGAATCCGTCATACTCCCGACAACTCCTTACTTGCCTCTTGCCCGGGTCTTGTCACCATATGTTCTGGTAAGGCTGGCTATGAATTATGAACGTACTTCCGTACATATTACCACCGAAACCAATTTTTGAAGCATCCCCGTCCGGAATGCTTGCACGAATCTTCCGGTGTGTCCTTAATCTTACCCCGAAAACCTCATATAGTAGGCTCGGATACAGGGATGCTACGTCCTGCGCCCAGGTCTACCAGCACAGAAGATCGGTAATTATGAGCCTTCGTCCTGCGTGCCAGGCGCGCTCTCCGGCGGCTCGTTCTTGGGTGGGGCGGGGGTTGGTCTCTCGCCGCCTCCTTCATCGCGGACGCCAGGGGCGTCTTTGGCCTGGGGGTCCTGTATTCTGGTCGGCTCCTCGCCTCGCTCCGCCTCCTGGCGCGCGGCCTGACGTGCGGCCCTGTCGTCGGAGCTCGGCCTTACGGATTCCGGATCAGTGCCGCCAGCCCTGTCCTCCGCCTCCGTGGCTTCTTTGGTCTCTGCGCCTGTGACATCGGATGGGGGCTCAGGGAACTCCAGTTGGTCCTCAACCGCCAGATCGTGCAGGATCTCCCCTACTATCGGAGCTGGAAGCTCGAGGCGCAGGGCCAGGTTCTCGGCGGCGGCGAGCACTGCGTAATCGTCTCCCTGAGACTCCTCGTCGAGCGCAGCCAGAGCGACGAGCGCGCGCGCGATCTCCGGAGACGGCACGACGGTGTCGCCGCCCGCGGCCACACGCAGGAACTGGATGAGCGGTAGGTCGACACCCGCGACGACACCGACGATCGGCTCGGTTTCATAGATGCGCCGCCTGATAAAGAGCCGGGTATCGTACGAGTCGGCCCAGCGCCTCAGGACCTCGCGCTCGTTCACGTAGTTGTACTGCGCCACCCGGTGCTGGAACTGCCCGAGGAGCTGGCCGGTCAACGTCCTCAAGCTCTCGTCTCCAAAAAACCACTCATCGCCCTCTACGTTCATGATGCCGCTCGCGTGCGGTATCGTCAGCTCCTCTTCCTCATCCTCGAAGGTCTCCTCAAACTCGCGTACGAGCCTTCGCACCTCATCCGCAGGACGGCCGCTCTTCATCAAGGCGGCCTCGTAGACCACGAGCGCCGCCGTCTCGCGCGCTTTAGCCAGCTCGTCCACCCCGCGCGCGGCCCTCTCCAGCCTCTCGTCGTAGTCTTCGAGGTTCTTAACCTTCCAGGCGGCCGCCTCCAGCGCCCCGCCGGATGCGAGATCCATCATCACAACCCCTTACTTACTCTTACAAATCGCGCATATGCTACCAATATACAGTATCTTCGCCCGAGTCCTAGAGTGCTGCTACGAGCCGCGGCCTTTGAGTCCATACACACCAGGCGCACTTTGGACGAAGGGGCTCTCCGGGTTGTCGCGCACATCGACGGAGAGCCGGGCGCGCATGGTGTTGTGCGGGGTGCGGCCACGGCTCTTAAGATACCCTGACTCAAGAGCCAGCTCGGTAATGTCCGTGTAGTGCAAAGGGTGGCCGACCTCTTCGAGGACGAGGCGCGCGGCGGCCTTGAAGTTCAGGGCGTCTTCTTCTAGGCGTTCGGGAGAACTTCGCCCGAGGCTTCCGGGTAAGCTCCGATCAGGCTAACGTACGGGCAGTACTCCTCTAAGGCCTTCAAAGCCCGCGCCACTCGCTCCTCCTCGGGATGCCCCTGGAAATCGGCGAAGAACACGTACGTCCACATCCGACGCCTGGAGGGCCGGCTCTCGATGCGCGTCAGGTTGATACCCTCATCCGAGAAGGCCGAGAGCGCGTCCTTGAGGATGCCGGGGCGGTCCTTGACCGAGAAGACGACGCTTGTCTTGTCTTTGCCCGTGGGTCCCGCCCAGGAGCGGCCGAGCACGATAAAGCGCGTCGCGTTGATCCGTGCGTCCTGGATGTTACGGGCGAGCACCGAGAGACCGTAAGCCTCCGCGGCCAGCACGCTACCCACGGCACCAACCCCCGGTTCCTCCGCCGCCCTCCGGGCCGCCTCTGCCGTGGACTCGACCTCCTCGAGGACCGCGTGGGGCAACTCGTGGCGGAGCCAGGTTGCCGCCTGGGCCAGTGCCATCGGGTGGGAGCAGACAGTCTTTATTCCCTTCAAGGACTCCTCTCTAGAGAGGAGGTTCTGGGAGATCGGAAGATACACCTCGCCACAGATCTTCAAAGGGCTCGCCATAAGCTCGTCCAGGGTGTGCGTCACGGCCCCCTCTATAGAGTTCTCCACCGCCACGACCCCGTGCTGGGCCTCGCCCCGCTCGACCTGCGCGAAGACCTCGGAGACCGTTGCGTGCGGTTCGAACTCGACGCTCGTTCCGAAGGCACGTCGCGCCGCCTCGTGCGTAAAGGTCGTCTCGGGCCCCAGGTAGGCGATCTTCAGCGGCGCTTCGAGGGAGATAGAACAGGAGATAATCTCCCGGAAGACCGCCTCGAGACCCTTCCTGGGGAATTCCCCCCGGCTCAAGGCACCGACACGGTTCAGAACCTTGCGCTCTCTGGCAGGGGCATAGGCTTGCAGGCCCTCCGCGAGCTTTATCTCGCCTATCCGACGCGCCAACCGCGCACGCTCGTCGAGGAGCCGTACTATCTCCTCGTCAACCGCGTCTATGCCGGACCGCAAACTATTCAGCTCTTCAGGCATCCCAGCGACGCCTTCCTCAGCGAACACGAGCCCCACCCGAAACGTCGAGGTTCCCGACACTACAGTCATCTAAAGCAAACATCTTGGAGAAAGACCTCCCGTGGAATTCGGCGTGCATGAAACGAATAGTGGAGAAACGCAGCCCTTTCGGGTACGCCTCTCCTAGGTAAATCGCCTGTCGGCCAGCCGAAGGCTCCCGCGTACTTCTAGAGCTCCTGTCGTCCGGACACGCATGATACGGACTAAAGTACCAACTTACCGGCATTCTGTCAAAATTAGCCATCAGCAAGGGCTCCAATGCTGATAGCTATAACAGCAGGAGCAGAGCGGCCACAACCGCAGCCAGGCCAAATCGGTAGTAGGCGAAAGCCCGCAGGCTGTGGTTGGCGAGGTAGTTGAGAAGGAACCTTATGGCCAGGTATCCCACGATACCGGAGGAGACGCAGCCGGCTGCGAAGAGGAGTGCATCGTAGGAGTTCAGCCCCCTGTTCGCTGTCTCTCCGAGGCTCAAGAGCGCGGCGGCTGCCGTTATGGGCACGCTCATCAGGAAGGAGAACCGGGCAGCTTCGTCGCGGCGCAAGCCCAGGAACAGGCCCAGGGTGATCGTCGCCCCCGAGCGAGAGATACCGGGGATGAGCGCCGTCGCCTGAGCCAGCCCGATTCCAGCCGCCTCCCGGAAGCTAAGCTTGGAAGCCAGCCGCCTCTTGCGCCCGACGTTCTCCCCAACGATGAACAGCACCCCTACCAGCACCAGATTGGTAACGACTACCCACGGCGAACGAACCACCGTCTCGAAGAAGTTCTCGAAAAAGAATCCTATTAAGCCCGCCGGGACGGTCGCGACCAGGATCAGGTATGCCATGCGCTGCTCGGGGTCCGAGAAGTCCGGCCCGCGCAAAGAGCGGAGAAAGGCCACGAACATCACGATCAGGTCACGCCAGAAGAACGAGACCACGGCGAGCACCGTCCCCGTGTGTAGCGCCGCGTCGAACGGAAGCCCGAACCTCGCCTGGTCCAGCCCCAAAAAGTACTGCCCGAGGAGCAAATGCCCCGAGCTCGAGACCGGCAGAAACTCCGTGAGCCCCTGCACTACGCCCAAAAATATTGCTTCTATAAGCTCCAGCACGCCAGACGCCCTTCGTTTCTCTTACAGACCCGGCGTGCACTATGACAAATTAGCTCGCAGCCGTCAGCAACACGGTTGAAAGCTCTCTACACCCGGCTTAGCCGCGTCAGAGTGGTGTAGTCCTTTATGGTAATACGCCCGCCCTCTATTTCCACGACGCCGCGGTTACGCATGTCGTTCAAGACCTTCGTGACCGACTCGCGCGTCGAGGCAACCATTGCGGCGAGGTCCTGATGGGTGAGGCGGAGGTCTATCATTATGCCGTAGCCGTCCCTGTCCTTCTTCTCCCCGAACTTGCTCGCGAGGATGGGCAAGAGGTTCGCAAGCCGCACCTCGGTCTCTCGGGGAAGGAGACACTTGACCAGTTCCTCGTACTGAACAAGCCTCAGCTCCAGGAGCGTCATCATCTTCAGCGCCGTTCGAGGATCGCGGCGAATGGCGCGCTCCATGAAGATCTTCGGCACCTTCGTGACCTTGCACTCGGTCACTGCCTCGGCATAGGCGCGCTGCCTGGTCTCGCCAGCGAACGCAAGGTGCCCGAAGATGTCCCAAGGCTTCAAGAGGCGCAGGGTCGCTTCCTTACTCCCCGAGTAGGGGCGAAACAGCTTAACGACGCCGGAGATCAAGACGTAGAGAGCATCCCCGTACTCGCCCTCGTTGTAGATTGCATCTCCCGGCTGATACACCCTGTCGGCCGAAGTGATACCCATACCCTGCAGGATCGCCAAAAGCTCCCGGCATTCTTGCTCCTGCACCTCACCATACTCACCCCACACAGGATCAGCGCCCACGAATATCCCCCACTTCACATACGCCGGGTATAAGAACCTTGATCGCCATCCAACCTTCTAACATCCAGCCCTCTAATAAAGACAAAACTGCTACAAACAGTAACATTGTACACCACGAGCGCCGCCAAAGCTCCGCAGTAAGCACCCTGTGGAACTACTGAAAGCACCTGGCGACAGCGGAGACCGGTTGGGGTAGAATGGCCCGCGAATAAACCTGTCAAGAGGGAGACGGCGTGCGGGAGCGTATAGCGTACCTGTTCATGATCGGCATATTAATCGTGCTCATCGCGATCACCTTCGGGGTGCTCGGCAAGGGCGAATACCAGCCGCCGGAGCCAAATAAGGGGTTCGTTCTACCAGTCCAGGTCTGACGGCGGTCCCGCACTCCGAAACGTCTAGGTAGAACCGCCGGCCGCACCCGGCTCACGCTCGACGGCTATCTCGTAGGTACTCATCTGTGGATGTCCCCGCAACAGCTCACCGCCGCCACCTCTTCCGTGCGCCTTCTTGAACTCCTCGCTTCCCACCCAGGCGTCGAAGGCGTCCCGGCTCTGCCAACGTGTGATCACCAGCACCTCGTCCCCCGCTTCGGAGCGCAGTACCTCCATCGAGACGAAGCCCGGAAACCCTTGCACGTTCCCACGGCTATTTGCGAACCGCTCGATTATCTGTCCGGCCGCTCCCTCCTTCACAGGCAGCCGATTAAAAACAGCGATCATACAGAACCTCTCGTTCGTTAGTGCTCTACAACGATGCCGCTGCCGCCGATGCGTTTGGTCCTCTTCAACGCCTTGAACGGCGCGGCGAAATGGGTGCTTCTCCCCATTGTACTTGGCTCTACCTCATTGTATCGCCACTAGGCTCGAGGGTGGCACTATCTGTGTGGACGCTGTAGCTAATTCCTCGCTAGGATCTAGAGGTCAAAGGCAACTTTGTCTCGCCAGCGTGTGATTACCAGCACCTCGTCCGCTCCTTCGGAACGTAGGACCTCCATCGAGACGAAGCCCGGGAACCCCTGTACGTTCCCCCGGCTGTTCGCGAACCGTTCTACGACCTGGTTAGCCGCCCCCTCTTTCACCGGCAGACGATTGATGACAACGATCATACAGAACCTCTCGTTCGTTAGCCCGCTACGACGTGCGCATCACCGTCTCGCGCACGCCCGTAGGATAGCTGCACCTCCTCGCTACCGCACGGACGTGACCGTAACCCGGGGTACTGTTGCGGACCGGATACAGAACTCCCCTGTGTTGCATATCTATCCAACACCGCTACATGGTGTGTCGACTACCACCCCTACCGGGGAGTGAATTCTCCCTTTGCCCCAGTCCTAACGCATAAGGATTCGCAA
>JAWWQA010000138.1:0-5989 GCA_033854695.1 Rubrobacteraceae bacterium | reverse complement strand
GCCGCGGGATCAGCCCCGTGCAACGCGTCAGGCTTGGCAGCGTCTCCACCAAAGTGCTCCACGCTGCGGAGGGTCCGATCCTAGTCTACCCACATCCCAAAAGCTGAGAACGGGGAGACTCTCGATTCAAGAGACGCCGCATCCCACGCTGTCTGTTACTTGCTCATCGGCGGAACGTGTTTACGCACCACCAGTACTGGATAGTGGGCGTGGCGGATGACAGAGTCCGAAACGCTACCCATCAGCGCCCGCCTCAGCTGACCGCGTCCCCGACTACCCACAACTATCTTTTGAACAAGGAAGCTTTTAGAGTGTCATACGGAATCCGGTTGATCACTACCTGGAGTCGTCTCTCTTTCTGCCGACTCCCGATCTCCCGCAAGGATTAGGTGGCATCCTTCACCCGGATTCCGTATCAGAGATTAGACCAGAGGACCTAATACACCAGATGAACAGGGAGATAAGTGTGCATCTGCGGCACATGGAGGAGTGCCTACGCCATATGCGGAAGCAGTTGAAGAAGTTAGACGCCCACATCCAGCATGCCAGAAAGACAGCGTCCTCCCGTCTTATAGACCCATAGCGAGGTGCGAGAATGCCCTATCCGGCTTCCAAGAGCGAGGGGAGCGTGTATCTCCATGAGCTGCTCCCCGAAAACTAATACAACACCACATTCGAGAATTAGCTCCCTAGCTCCAGGCGCCCGCCCAACCCTCCTCGCGGGTGTCGAAGGTCAGGAGCAGCACCTCTCCCGTCCGAGCGACGGTACCTTGTAGGGCGATATGCTCGGGGCGGGCCCCTGCTTCACCGAGCACCTCCGGGAGCTCGACTACAGAAACAAACTCGCGGACCGCACTCGGTGTTGGGTGGGAGGGCGCCACTGGGAAGAACCTCTGCCCCCACACTCGGTAGAGTTCCGCGGGGGGGAGGGCACGCCTGCGGTGGCGTACGAGCACGTCCTGGAGTCCCTCCACAACCTGCCCAGCCCGTTCCCCCGGATAGGCCCCGAAGAGCAGGTGGTCGCCCCCGAGGCTCCTGGCGCTAGCCATCCCCTGATTCAGAAACGCCAGGTGCCAGAGCGGCACATCCGCTCGAACCAACTCCGCCACCGATGCGAGGAGCTCCTCGCGATCCTCAAAGGCGAAGCCGACCGGCAGATCCCCCTGCGAGCGCCGAGTTCTGAGCCTCGCGCCCACGATGATCCCAGCCCTTCCTCCAGGACCAACGAACGAGTGCAGCTCCTCCCCCCGCACCTCGCGGCGCTCGCCCCCAGGTAGCACCACGTCTGCCGAGAGGACGTTCTCGCGCAACCAACCGTACTCGAAGGAGCCCACCCCGAGGCCATCCATCGCTAGCCAGCCGCCGATGGTGGTCCGAGGGGCGCTCGTAGGATAAACGGCGAGGCCCATCCCTCGGGCGTGCAGGTTGTTGTCCAGCTCAAGCCACAGCGTTCCCGGCTCCGCCTCAACCCATGGTTCCTCAAAATCAGCAGGAAGCTGCGTGCGACGCATTAGGTCGAAGCGAACCAAGAGGCTCCCCTTTTCCGAGCCGAGGTCGCGGGCGGTCCCAGCACCTTGAGCAACCAGCGGTATGGAGTAACGGTAGGCCACCTCCGAGAGAACTTCTACCTCCTCGGCGCTCGTCGGCAGGACGAACGAGACGGGGCCCTCAGTGTTCGGCTCGCTCTCCCGGATCAGTAAACGTCGCCTGAGGCGGTCTTCGAATACCTCTCTCAAGGCCCTCAAGGCTTCTTCGTAAGGCTCTTCCATCATCCGTACTCCCCGTTGCGCTGGTGGCTTGCAGAGTACAGATTACTACTGGACAGGTTGCTCTTCCTGGCTACCGAGATTGAGTTGATAGAGCATTGATAGAGCAACTCGAACAGTATGGGAGCGGTAGAGCGTGTTAGGTAACCTAGAGCACTGGCAAACTTCGTCCTAATGAGGAGGTAAGAGATGAGGACAATTACCAAGGTGGCAGTCGCAACGGCTGGTGCCTCAGCCTTGCTGGTCAGCGTTGGTTGGCTGGGGCTGAAGATCGCACCCAAACCCTTTCCGCCACACTCGGAGGGAACAGGCGAACTGTATATGGCCGAACCATCCTCAGACCTACCAGAGCCGGTACAAAGGTACTTGCGAGCCACGCTTGGCGAGGGGGTTCCCCAAATCGAAACGTCCGTCGTGTGGGGCAGGGGCTACTTCAACTTGAACGGACTGCTGTGGTTCCCTATGCGCTTCAAGGCCTATAACGTCGCCGGACAGGAGTTCCACAGGGACATGGAACTCACCTGGTTTGGAATGCCGATCTTCCGGGGCTACGATGCCTACCGCAACGGAAAGGGCAGCTTGGAGTTTGCCGGACTGCTCGGAATGGTGCATGTGTCCGATAGTGGAGAGAAGGTAGACCAGGGCGACAACTTCGTCATGTGGACGGAGGTGCCGTTCACCACACCCTCCGCGCTGGCGCTAGATCCGCGGGTCCATTGGGAGCCGATTGACGACAACTCTGCACGCCTGATCTTCCCATTTGGCGATCAGGAGGATTCCTTGCGGGTAGAGTTCGAGATCGAGAGCGGTGTGATAACACAGATGTCTGGCATGAGGTATCGGGATCAAGAAGAGACGAAGACCCCCTACCGCGGCGAGTATTCGGAGTGGAGGACGGTTCACGGCATAAAGATACCCCACCGACCGGTGGCTACCTGGGAAGACCAGGAAGAGCCCTACGTCATCCTCGACATCGAGGGCGCAGAGTACAACGTTGATGTCTCCGACAAGATTCCCTAGCTGTTGTTCATGGCTCTGCTAACTTCTTGCTACTGCACGAGTTTCCGAGAATTCACTTTGTCGGAAGCTCGATGAATAAAACCAACCGGTGCCTGCTCTTAAGCAGCGACCTCGCACGCGTGAGGACGCGACGAACACCGCTTGTAATAAGCGGCATCTTGCCCGCTTTGCTAGGATCGTACCCTTGGACCGGGGCAAACCTGAGATCGTTTTTGCAGGCTGTTTGAGGGAACATTTAGGAAAAAGGAGTCCTCTAATGGGCGAAAGGTACGATGCGGATCACGCGGCGGCGTGGGACCATTACATGGAGGCTGAACGCAAAGATCTTGAGAACCGGCGTAATGGACTCCTCCGCAGGTTGCTGGACGGTCCTCTACCTGGGGAGTCATCCGAAGAGCTGGAGGCGCTAGCCTCTGAGGACGAGGTCAGAGCTGAGCATGGGCTTGTAGAACTCTTTAGCCCAGAGGGGGAGGTCTACTATAAGCACATAGACACCCTCTCACCTGAGGATCGCTCAGATAGGGTAGCCGCCGAAGGGGCGCGGGTGGAATGGATTACTGAGCGTACGCGCACCAGAGACTTCTCCTGAGTTTCCGGGAATTCTTTGAATAGGCAACCCCCGCCCTTGTCGCAAGCTTTTTGGCTCTGTATCAAAAACGTCCCTTTGTTGAAACACCACTCCCATCTGAGCGCGCCTCTACAAGTTGGCTTATATATGAGGCATTCACTGATCGAGTTGTTTCAAAAACGGTTCCTACAGCATCACTTAGCCCTCTTTAGTAGTCGGCCCTTGCAATCCAGAGGAAATAGAAGAGGGCCCGGGTCTATCATGGTCCCCAGTCCTAAGTGAGAGGAGAGAGCAGTGGAACAAGAACAGATGTTATATGTGATCGGTATGGGCAACCTCCCCGACAGCGATGAACTAGTTGGCTATCACTACTTCACAAACCCGAGTGGGTTACGGGTTTCGAGGGCGAGTGCTGGTGGAGTCGGCTGGCTTTGCGCACCATTAGTAGCTGGGCCGAGCAAGGAAAGCCAATGCGCCTCGTCCAGCGGTCTGCGAGCACGACGGTGAGCCTGAGCGCTACACTCGCGCCGTGAGTGAACGTAAAGCACAGGTTGGGTACAAGCGGCGAGGCTTCGTGCGACGCTTTGTGCACCACCGACGCCGCGTGCGCGCACCCCTGGCAGCCCTGCTCGTTGTAGTCGGGCCGGGCTTGCTCGCCGGCATTTCCGACGACGACCCTGCGGGCGTCACCACCTACTCGATCCTGGGCACCGACTTCGGCTACCAGCTCCTGTGGACGATCCCAGTGTCCACAGCGCTGCTTGTGCTCTTTCACCTGTTGGCGATCCGCCTCGCGATACGCACCGGCAAGGGCTTCGTCGCTCTGGTCCGAGCGCGCTACGGTCACACGGCAGCCAAGATCGCAGGCGCAATGTTCGTGCTGGCCAACTTCGGTACGATCTGCGCTGAGTTCGCCGGCATCGGAGCCGTTGCACAACTCGCTGGTCTACCGACGGCACCATGCGTGCTCGGTGCGGCCGGCCTCATCGTCGGACTCCTGCTCGCGGCATCGTTTCACCGCGTCGAACACGTGCTGCTCGCGATCTCGGCCGTACTCGCCTCGTACCTCGTGGCCGGAGTGCTCGCCCAACCTGACTGGTCCCAGGCCGCGCGCGGGCTCGTGGTGCCCAGCATGCCGCTGACCACCGGTGCGTTCATCGCCGTGACCGCGACGCTTGGAACGACCCTCGCACCATGGGGCCTCGCGTTCATCCAATCGTACGCGGTGGACAAGGGCCTATCCCGGCGCGATTATGGGCCGGAACGGATCGATGTCGTGGCCGGATCCTTGCTCACGGGGATCCTCGGGATCTTCATCGCCGTGGCATGCGCCGCTACGCTCGCAACCGCCGGGCTACACATCGAAGACGCCCGTGACGCCGCGCAGGCGCTCCGACCGCTTGCCGGCGACTACGCAAGTCTGCTGTTCGGGATCGGACTCGCCGGAGCCGGACTACTTGCTGCGGCGGTCGTGCCACTCGCCACTGCCTACTCAATTGCTGAAGCGTTTGGCAAGGCCACAAACCTGGACGATTCCGCCCGCGCCGACCGGCTCTTCTACGGTTCATTCGTGGTTCTTGTTGGGCTCGCTGCCACGATCGTCTCACTCCCCCACCTTCCGTTGCTGCCACTGATCTACTTCTCCCAAGTGGTCAACGCCATCTTGCTCGCCCCGCATCTTGTGCTGCTCGTCCTGCTCAACCGCGATGCCCAGATCGTGGGGGACCACGCCATCCTCTCGGCTCAGTGGTCAGCAGCGGCATGGCTCGGCATCGCGCTAGTTGTCAGCTCGGTGCTCGCGCTGGGGGTAGCGCTGTGGGTGGCGCTGCTTATGGCGTAGTGCATGATCAGGCGACCTCCTGAGGAATGAATAGATGAGGCTCATGAGCACAGCCGAAAACCCTACAGACCTTATCGGCGAGCTCATATCCGCCCAGCAGACCCTCGGGCTCGATCACCTTTCGCTTGCCATGGACCCACTTGGGCTCTATGGCGTTCAGCCATGGACTCTGCTTGGGCAACAGACAGCTTACGATCCTGACACCACACCCGCTCTTTTTGACCTCGCGGTTATGCTTACCCAGCCAGCGCCTTACCTCACGGCTTACGTGCCAGCTGGCGTTGTCCCAGATGAGGAGCAGGACCTTCTTGTCGACGGCCTCGAGCCTCTCACAGCACCATCCAAGAAATGCCAACATAAGGCATTTATAGGGAGAAATCACCGGGTCGGGGTTTTTAAACCCTGACCCTTCTTTATGCCCTCACCTCTCTGAGCCCTCACCTCTCCGAGTTTTGGAGAAAGCCCTTATTTTCGATAACCAGTTTCTTGCGGCAACGCCCTTAGGAAGAACCTTTTGCCCTGTATCACAAACGACCCTTTGTTGAAACACATCTTTCATTTGATCGCACCCCTACACGTTGGCTAATCTATGCCGTATTGGCTGATTGAGGTGTATCAAAAACGCTTGGGTTTTGGTACTCCCTTTAGAGCGAGGAGGCAACCCCCCTCCTAGTGCATCTTCAGAGCAGGCTGTGGGCAATGAGCTATAGTGACGCTTATGAGTTGGCCGAGCGAATAAGCGAGGTCCTCCTCGGTGCTCATAAAGTCCTTCTATCCATTGCCCATAAGGTCTCC
>JAWWQA010000137.1:0-12925 GCA_033854695.1 Rubrobacteraceae bacterium | reverse complement strand
AAGAACTCAACCCACGACCCCGTCTGCGGGTTCGGCTGCGATAGGCTGCCGATCAGGGTATCCCGCTCGTGGCCGTAGGCGTTGGCGGTAACGCCGTGCAATGCCGCCAGAAGCTCCGCCGCGTGTGCTTGCGCCCCGGAGAGATCTCCGCCGCCCGGCATGAACTCCATGAGCAGGAGCATCTCCGAGGAGTGGTAGACCTCCGGAACGGGAAGCTTGCTCTTCTCACGCAGGTACCGGAGCATGTATGCCTCCCGCGTCAGATGCGACTCTCTGGCGCGGTCCACCTTCGCGACCACCGACGTACCATCGGAGAGCTCTGCCCTGTACACCTCCCCGATACAGCCCCCACCCATCGGACGCGCGCAAAGGAGACGCTCGCCCAAAGCTGCCTCGACGCCTTCCGCGATGATCTCCTCAGCCACAACCGTCCTGCAAGTGCCGCCTGCGGATGTCCTCCAGGAGCCCCTCCGACGCCTCTTCGACGAGATCCAAGACCAGCTCGAAGCGCTCCGGCCCGCCATAGTAAGGGTCCGGGACCTCCGACTCTGGCCTTCCCGATGCATAGTCCATAAAGAGCCGCACCTCGGCCACGCCGCTTCGGCAGAGCGGCTCCACGAGACGCCGGTTCTCCTCGTCCATGAAGAGTACGTAGTCGAACTTCTCGCAGTCCTCCAGCGCGAGGCGCCTTGCTCGCTGGTAGCTTATGTCGATGCCTCTCTTCTTCGCGCTCTTCTGCGCCCGTGCGTCCGGTGCCATGCCGATGTGGTAGGAGCCGGTCCCGGCCGAGTCTGCTTTGATTTTTCTTTCGAGCCCTTCACGCCTCACCACCTCCTCAAAGACGCCTTGGGCAAGCGGAGAACGGCAGATATTCCCCGTGCACACAAAGAGTACCCGTATCATGAACTACCACTATAGCTGTTTAACGACCAGCTATCAGAACAACAGTGAGCTAAGAGCTGCAAGCTGATAGCTTTAGTAGACTGCAGGCTTGGAGAAAGTCCCGAGAAAGGGAAGGAAAGATGGCTGAAGTAAACCGAATTGGGATGCTCACGGGAGGCGGAGACGCTCCGGGACTGAACGGTGTGATCCGGGCCGTGACCATGAAGTCTATAAACGACTATGGCTACGAGGTCCTGGGCGTTCGGCGCGGGTGGCGCGGTCTGCTGCAGAAGGAGAAGGACAGTACCCAACCACTCTCCGTTGGCGACGTCCGCTACATCCTCCAAGAAGGTGGCACCATCCTGCTCTCCTCGCGCACCAACCCCTACAAGAACGAGGGCGATGCCGAGAAGGTAGTCGAGAACATTCAGGAGTACGGCATAGACGCCCTGGTCGCCATCGGCGGCGACGACACTCTGGGGGTCGCCAAGAGGCTGCACGATGACTTCGGCGTACAGGTTGTCGGCTGTCCCAAGACCATAGACAACGACCTCTCGGCGACCGACACCACCTTCGGCTACGACACTGCTGTCTCCATAGCTACCGAGGCCATAGACCGCATAAGGACCACGGCCAAGAGCCACGAGAGGATCATTGTGGTCGAGGTCATGGGGCGGCATGCTGGTTGGATCACCTGGGGCGCGGGCGTTGCAGGCGCCGCCAACGTCACCCTCATCCCCGAGGTGGAACCTGACCTCGACGAGATCACGTCCATCTTCAAGAAGCGCGCCGAGAACGGCGAGAGTTGGGGCATCGTCGCCGTGAGCGAGGGTGTTGCTCTCGCCGAAGACTACATAACCCAGAACGCCGAGCGAGATGAATTCGGCCACGTGCGCCTGGGTGGCATTGGTGAGACTCTGGCCGGGGAGATCAAAGAACGCACCGGAATAGATACCCGCTACGTCGTACTCGGGCACCTCCAGCGCGGAGGTACCCCCACCGCCTATGACCGCATCCTCTCAACTCGTTACGGCCTCAGGGCCGCCGAGGCCGTAAAGAACGGCGAGTGGGGCCAGATGGTTGCGCTGCGAGGTGGCGAGATCATCACCGTCTCTCTGAATGAGGCAACCGAGGAGACCAAGACCGTACCCGACGACCTCTACAGGGCCGCCGAAACGTTCTTTGGATAAAAGTCTTCTACGAAGGCGCGCGCGCTGGTTTTGGGTAGTAGCCAGCGCTTACTGTCCTCGTCGCCACATCCGTTATATCGCTGTACTGCATAGATGCGGTAGACTTGTAGGCTACTCACAAACAGATTAGGTAGCAGGTATGAATAAGCAAAGCCTTTCGGTCGGCGGAAGCAGCTGAGGCTCCATAGTAGAGGCTAGGGATGGCAGAACTGGAGGAGCAGGCACAGATCCTCGACCTCGCACCCGTGTTGATACGCAACTTAGAAGATGAGGTTGTCTTCTGGAATACGGGCGCCGAGCAGATGTACGGGTGGTCGAAGAAAGAAGCTCAGGGGAAGAACGCCCATGAGCTCTTCCGAAGCCAACATCCTGAGCCGGTGGAAGAGATTAAGGCCAAGATTCTTCACGAGGGGCGCTGGGAAGGAGAAGTCATCCATGCCAGACGGGACGGCACAAGCGTCGTGGTAGCGAGCCTGCAGGTCTTGTATAGGGACGAGCACGGCGAGCCGGTAGCTATCCTCGAGGTCAACAGCGACATCACCGAACGTAAGCGGGTGCAAGATGAGTTGCGCAGGAGCGAGGAACGCTTCCGTTCCCTGGTACAGAACTCGCTAGACGTGATCACGGTGGTCGATGCCAACACTACCGTCCTGTACTGCAGCCCGTCCGTCGAGACGGTTATGGGCTACAAGCCCGGGGAATTTATTAGCAAGAAGGCCCTGGAGGTAGTCCCGATACACCCGGACGACCTGCCCCGGGTAAGAGACGTCTTCGGCTACCTGGTAGAAAATCCGGGTGTCAATTACTCGATGGAGATGCGGATGCGGCACGCTGACGGCTCCTGGCGCGTTATCGAGGCCATCACCAACAATCTGCTCGACGACCCGAGCGTCGGTGGGATCGTGATCAACTACCGCGACATAACCGAACGCAAGGTCTTCGAGAAACAGCTAGAGCACCAGGCCCTACATGACGACCTTACCAGCTTGCCAAACCGGGTCCTGTTTATGAACCGCCTGGAACATGCTCTGGCTCGAGTGGATCGGCTAGAAGGTAAGGTTGCCGTACTGTTCCTTGACCTGGACAACTTCAAGGTGGTCAACGACAGCCTCGGGCACAAGGCAGGCGACGAGCTGCTCGCCGCCGTGGCCGAGCGTCTGCAAGGGTGCCTCAGGCTCGGAGACACCGTGGCGCGCCTTAGCGGAGATGAATTTATAGTCTTGCTCGAGGAAATAGCAAAAGAGAGCTACGCAATCCAGCTGGCCGAACGGTTTGCCGGGCAACTGCAAGCGCCCTTTAGGCTCGGAGATCAAGACGTGTACGTCACGACCAGCATCGGCATAGCTTTTGGCACTTCGAGCAATGATCGTCCCGATGACCTTTTGCGCAAAGCGGACATCGCCATGTACACGGCCAAGGGCAAAGGCAAGGCCCACTACAAGGTATTCGACGCATATATGGATGCAGAAGCCCGCGAACGGCTGAAGCTGGAGACCGATCTCAGGCGAGCCATCGAGCGCGAGGAATTCAGAGTCTACTATCAACCAAAGGTGCTGTTAGAGACCGGTGAGATCTTCGACTTTGAAGCGCTGCTGCGCTGGGAGCATCCAGAGCGCGGTTTGATATTACCTTCGGAGTTTATTCCCGTCGCCGAAGAAGCGGGCTTGATTCACATCGGACGGTGGGGGCTCCGGGAATCCTGCCGGCAGGCACGCGAGTGGCAGGAGCAGAAGCTAGGTAAAACCCCCGTAAAAGTTTGCGTAAACCTCTCGGCGAAACAGTTCCAATATCCCGATCTGGTCCAGAACATCGCCCGAATCTTGCAGGAAACCGGAGTAGACGAGCGTCTGCTGTGTTTGGAGATCACTGAGAGCGTCGCGATGGAGCAGACGTTGTCCACTATAGAAACGCTAAACAAACTCAAGGATTTGGGTATAAAGCTGGCCATAGACGAGTTTGGTACCGGTTACTCGTCGCTCTCTTATCTCAAGCGCTTCCCCATAGACTACCTGAAGATAGACCGCTCCCTCGTCACAGGAATAGAGAACGATAGACACAACCGGGCGTTCGTGCTTGCGACGGTCACTGTCGCGCACGCCCTGGACCTCCAGGTGGTCGCCGAGGGTGTAGAGACCGCCGGGGAGCTCGCGAAGCTGCGCTCTTTGAGATGCGACCTCGGCCAGGGCTATTACTTCGCCCATCCACTTCCGGCCAAAGCCGTGCCCTCGTTACTGGCCCAGAAGCAGCCTACCAGGTAGGGAGAACCAGGGATCAACTCAGGTTTGTCTCGGTCGCTGCGCCTTCCGCCACGTGCGTCCCGATCCTGCGATACCGCTCGTAGCGCATCTTGACAAGAGCTCCCGGATCGATGTTCTCCATCCTGGAGAGCGCCTTCTTCACGCCGGTGGCTACGGCGGCAATCGCGGCTTCGGGGTCGTTGTGCGCTCCACCTAAAGGCTCGGGTAGGATCTCGTCTATGATCCCGTGAGCCATGAGATCCCCGGCGGTCAGCTTCATCGCCTCCGCGGCCTCGGCAGCCCGTCCCTGGTCACGGAAGATTATGGAGGCGCACGCTTCGGGCGCTATTACCGAGAGGTAGGAGTTCTCGAGCATAGCAACGTAGTCGGCGACGCACATCGCCAGAGCGCCGCCGGACCCACCCTCCCCGATGATTACCGCCACCACCGGCACGGGGACGCGGGCGAGCGCCATGAGATCAGCGGAGATGGCCCAGGCCTGGCCTCGCTCCTCGGCACCGCGGGCGGGCGCGGCGCCCGGCGTGTCTATGAGCGCCACGATGGGTAGCTCCATCCTCTCGCCCAGAGCGTAGAGTCTGCCGGCCTTGCGGTAGCCCTCCGGGTGGGCCATGCCGAAGTTGCTCTTCACCCGGCTCTTGACGTCGTCGCCCTTGTCGTGGCCCAGCAAAATCGCCGAGTGCGACCCTATCTTCGCCAATCCCCCACGCACCGCCGGATCGTCCGCCCCTAGCCTATCGCCGGAGAGCTCATAGAAATCGTCCGTCAAGGCGCCACAGTAGGAGTGGAAGTTGGGGCGATCGGGGTGGCGGGCGACCTGCACCCTCTGGTAGGGAGACAGGTGCGAGTAGATACGCTTCTTGGCGCCGGCCAGGGCCTCTTCGAGGTGAGAGATCTCTTCCTGCAGATCCTCGTTCGAGCCCGCGAGCCTGTGCAGCTCGGCTATGCGCGCCTCGAGCTCCTTGACAGGTTTCTCGAACTCCAGGATCACGTAAAGTACCTCACGTCAGGAACCTCAGAAATCGTTCGAGGTCGTCCTTCAAGTCCAGGCGATGCACGATTCGGTCCACGAGGCCGTGCTCCCGCTGGAACTCAGCCGTCTGGAAGCCCTCCGGCATGCGCTCCTTCGTCGTGCTCTCGATGACCCTGGCCCCCGCGAAGCCGATCCTCGCCCCCGGTTCGGCGATGACGACGTCCGCGGCGGTCGCGAAGGAGGCCGTCACCCCTCCGAAGGTCGGATCGGTGAGCACGGAGACGTACGGGTACGAACCGGTCACATAGCGCGACAGGGCGACGCTCGTCTTCGCCATCTGCATTAGCGAGTAGATTCCCTCGTACATCCTCGCCCCGCCGGAGGCCGAGACGATCACGAGCGGCAGAGCCTCGTCGTAGGCGAACTCTATAGTTCGGGTGATCCTCTCGCCCATCACGCTCCCCATCGATCCCCCGATAAACCGGAAGTCCATCGCCGCGAGCGCGACAGGATGCCCTCCGATCCTGATCACCCCGCTTAACACCGCGTCCTCGAGGCCGGTCTTTTCGCGCGCGCTCTCGAGCTTCTCCCGGTAGCCCTCGAAGCCCAGAGGGTCTCCGGCCGTCATGCGCGCGTCCCTCTCGGAGAAGCTGCCGTCATCGGCGAGCAGGCGTATGCGCTCGGGTGCCGGGAGCGGATAGTGGAACTCGCAGTGCGGGCAGACGTTGAAGCGTGCCTTCAGCTCCTTCTCGTAGATTGGCTGCCCGCACCCCTCGCACTTGGTGAAGACGCCATCTATCGGCCCGAGTCCGCTCTCCGTCTCCGGCGCGCTCCGCGAGTACTCCCGCCGCTTGTGGAGCCAGTGCCTAATAGCTGCCTCCCGTACCCACACGAGCCTCGCTATCGAGGGCCTCGCGCACCTCGCGCAACCACGCGGCCGCTCCTCCAGGACCCTCTTTAGTAACGAGCTGCATCAGCTTGCTGCCGATGATCACACCATCCGCCTCCTCAGCAGCCTCCACCGCGGCTTCTGTCGAAGAGATTCCAAACCCCAAAGCCACCGGCACCGAGACCTTCGTTCGGACCCTCCGCAGAAGATTTATGGCGGTGGGCGGGAGCTTCTCTCGTGCTCCCGTCACGCCAGCGACCGAGACACAGTACACAAAGCCCGAAGCGGCCTCGGCGATCCGGGTGAGCCTGTTATCGTCCGTAGTAGGCGCGGCGAGCGGACAGATCGCCACTCCTCTTTTGGCGGCCATCTCCCTGAAGTCCAGCGCCTCGTCTATGGGGAGGTCCGGAATCACAAGCCCCGAAACCTCCGCTCCGGCCGCGTCGTCGAGGAACCTTTTGGCTCCCCGGGCAAAGACGTTGTTGTAGTAGACCGATAGCACCACCGGCGCCTGGTCCGCGAAACCCGACGCGAGCTCCAGACAGTATTCGAGGTCGGCGCCGTTCTTCAAGGCGCGTGTGGTCGTGTCCTGGATCGTGGGTCCGTCCGCCAAAGGATCCGAGAAGGGAACCCCGATCTCCACCACGTCTGCCCCGGCTTCGATGTACGCCTCCCCCACCTCGCGGGCGCCCTCCAGCGTCGGATAACCCGCCGTGAGGTACGGCACGAGCGCCACCCTCCCCTCCGGGAAGGCCGACTGCAACCGCTCGCTACCCTTCACCCGAAACTTCTTCCGCTTCGTGAGCGTCGATACCCAAAGCCTCCGCCGCCACCTCGACGTCCTTGTCGCCCCGTCCGGAGAGATTCACAACCAGGTTCGCTCCCGGACCGAGATCCCTGGCTACCTTCTCTGCGTACGAGATCGCATGCGCAGTCTCCAGGGCTGGAATGATTCCTTCGAGCCGTGAGGTCATCTCGAAGGCCGTGAGCGCCTCCTCGTCGGTCACGCTCGCGTACTCGGCCAACGCCTCGTCCTTGAGGTAGGAATGTTCCGGGCCCACGGACGGGTAGTCGAGGCCCGCGGAGATCGAGTGTGCCTCCTGGATCTGGCCGTCCTCCGTCTGCAAAACGTAGCTCAAAGCCCCGTGCAGAACGCCCAGTTGCCCCTCCGCTAAAGAAGCTCCGTGCTCCCCGGAGCTCAGTCCCCTCCCGGCCGCCTCCACCCCAACGAGCCGGACACTCCTGCGTCCGATAAATGGATAGAAGGCGCCGATGGCGTTCGAGCCCGCGCCGACGCAGGCGACTATGGCGTCCGGGTCGCGGCCGAACCGCTCTCTGGTCTGAGACTCTATCTCCCTGCCGATAACCGTCTGGAAGTCGCGTACGATCCTGGGATATGGGGCCGGTCCAACCACGCTTCCGATGATGTAGTGGGTATTCTCGACGTTCGCAACCCAGTCCCGGATCGCCTCGTTCACCGCATCCTTGAGCGTCATCGAGCCGCTCGTCACGGGCACGACCTCAGCGCCGAGGAGCTTCATCCGCACGACGTTCAGCTTCTGGCGGCGAGTGTCCTCCTCGCCCATGTACACCATGCACTCCTTGCCGTAGAGGGCGGCGACGGTCGCGGTTGCGACCCCGTGCTGGCCCGCGCCGGTCTCGGCGATGATGCGCTCCTTGCCCATCCGGTCGGCCAGCAGGATCTGGCCTAAAGTGTTGTTGATCTTGTGCGCCCCCGTGTGCGCCAGGTCCTCCCGCTTGAACCACACGTTCGCCCCACCCCACCTCTTGGTAAGCCTCTCGGCAAACATCAGGGGCGTCGGTCTTCCGATGAAGTCCTTCGCGAGCCCTTGTAACTCCTCGACGAACTCCGGGTCGTCCCGGTAACGCTCATAAGCTTCCTCGAGCTCTTCGAGGGCGTGTATGAGTGTCTCCGGCACGTAGCGGCCACCGAAGGGTCCAAAGTAGTAGCCAGTCTCACTCTTTTGCTGCAATGACGAACCTCCGAACCCGCTCTTCGTTCTTCTTGCCAGGCGTGTCTTCCAGAGAGCTCGAAGCGTCCACCCAGTACGGCTGGAAGAACCGGATCGCCTCCCGCACGTTCTCGGGGTTGAGCCCCCCGGAGACGACGATGTTACCACGCCCTTTGACTGATTTCGCCAGCCCCCAGTCGAACTGCTCCCCCGTCCCGCCCCGCGCCTTCTCGCTGTACGCATCCAACAGGAAAAGGTCCGCCTCGTACTCCTCCATCGCTACGAGAGAATCCGCACCTCGCATCCTGAGAGCTTTTATAACCTTCAGACCGCCCTCCCGCACCGCAGCGACGACTTTCGGGCTCTCGTCGCCGTGGAGCTGCGCGTAGTCGAGCCTGACCTCGGTAGCGATCCGAAGCACCTCCGCAGGCTCTTCGTTCACGAACACCCCAACTTTGAGGACGCCGTCGGGGAGCGCGGCGGCTGTTCTTCGTGCCTCCTCGACACTCAATCGCCTGGGGCTCTCGGCGAAGATGAGGCCGATAGCGTCCGCGCCAAAGCCGGCCGCTGCTTGGGCGTCCTCGGGGGTGGTTATGCCGCACACCTTCACGTAGACCATAGCTGGAAAGAGTTTACTCCTTATTTAAGAGACTGTTAATCTCCTGGGATCGGCGGCGTGCTACGGTGAGAGCATGGTCGAACCGACCCTCGCCCTCGCTGTTGCCGCCGGAGTGGTTTCGTTCCTCTCGCCGTGCATGCTGCCGGTGATCCCCGGCTTCTTCGCGCAGCTGGCGGGCACCTCTCTGGGAACATCGGAGATCAAGCGACGCGACGTGTTCGCGAGCGCCGTCCTGTTCGTGTTAGGGTTCTCTGCCGTGTTCGCCGTCCTGGGCGTGGCGCTGAACGCGGCGCTGCAAGGGGTCGCGACGGAGGTCTTGACCTGGCTCTCGCGCCTGGCCGGCACTATAGTAATCATCCTCGGGCTGCATCTGACGGGCCTGCTCCGGGTGCCCATCCTCGACCGGGAGTACTCGGTAAACCCAGACACGCCAATGCCGGGGCGCCTCGCCCCCCTCCTCTTCGGTGCGTCCTTTGCGGTGGCCTGGACGCCGTGCGTAGGCCCGATCCTCGGCAGCACGCTCGCGCTCGCGGCCACCCAACCAGCCAGGGCCTTTCCCCTGCTGCTCACCTACGCCTTCGGGCTCGGAGCACCGTTCCTGCTCGTCGGCCTGTTCCCCTCACGGGCGTTCGCTTTCATCAAGAAGCATCGCCAGGGAGCGCGGCACTTCCACACTGCGTTCGGCGTCATACTCATCGGGATGGGCGTGCTCGTGTTTACCGGCAAGCTCGCCCTGCTCACCAACTTCCAGCTACTAAACGAGGTGCTGTTGTGAGATCGCTGGCGCCCAGACCCGTATTGCTCGCGCTGACGCTGCTGCTGATCGCCGGCGCCATCGCCTTTGTCGAGCTCCGGTTCAACACGGCCAGCCCGGATAACACGCAAGCAGCAGCTGAGCCATCCGTCGATCAGGCCAGCGAGTCGGCCACCGAACCGTCCCAAATCGTCGAAGACCAGACGGCGGCAGAGCGCATCGCGAGCAAAGAAACTGAGTTCCCGCGGGCGAAGGAGATCGCCAACCCAACCGGGTTCATCAACACCGACGGGATCTCGATAGGCGAGTCTCTCGGCAAGAAGGTCATCTTGCTCGATTTCTGGGCCTACAGCTGTTTCAACTGCAAGAACACGCAACCATATCTCAACGCGTGGCACGAAAAGTATGAGGATGACGGGCTCGTCATCCTCGGCGTCCACAAACCGGAATTCGAGTTCGAGAAGGATCCCGCCAACGTTGAGAAGGCCGTTAAAACGGCGAACATCCGCTATCCCGTCGTCCTCGACAACAACGACGCCACCTGGAATGCCTACGACCAGCACTACTGGCCGGCGTGGTACCTGATCGACGCTGACGGCTTTATACAGTACAAGCATTTCGGCGAGGGCGCCTACGAGGAGACCGAGGAGAAGATTCAGGAGCTGCTATCAGAGAAGGACCGGGTTCTGAATTAGAGAGGCTTGGGTGAGGCTGTGGCCGCCCTACTCTGTTCCAGCGATCTCACTACACTTGGCCACGAGATTTCGCGGGTCCAGCCCTACCAGACGTTTACGCCTGCGCCGGCTCGTAGCCTTCGCCTCCCGAAGCCAATGCGGTAGCTCGCGGCTCTGAGACTTCGCGCTTCGCGACAGCCTTCTCTTGTTCCCTGGTGCCCGCTCCTCCGAGCGCCACGCAGGCACGAGCGGACAGGGCGTGGTAGAAAATTAGGAGCTGGGTTACGGCGAGCGACTCCGAACGTTTGAGGTCGGAGCCGATCGTGAACTCGCCGAGCCTCTGGGAGCGCAGGTGCTGGGCGAAGTGCAGCTTTTCCCAGATATTCTCTTCGATCTCCGCGCCGCGCTCGGAGTCGAGCTCTCCGGGTACACAAAGATCTTACGATCTTACGATCTCCCTCCTGCCTCAACTCGATGCCGCCGGGTGGGCCGTTGGACACCAACGAGAGGTCGGGGTGCGGCAATCCAGGATGTAATGTGATCACGGCGTCTAACTCGTTCTGGTCGCGGCCTTCCTTGGGCTGAAAAGAGATCACCAGGTCTGCGTACTGCTTCTGCGGCCGGATAAAGGCCGCGGAATCGGGTTCTCTGCGGTCCAGCTCGGAGAGTACTTTGTCGGTGGTATACCCACGCTTGGTGGTGTCTCGCGCCACCTTCCACTTGCGCCGAAGCTCCTCGGGTGGGTCCAGATAGATCCGGATATCGAAAACGTCGCGCATCTCCTGAGTGTGGAAGGCCAGGAGCCCCTCAATGATCGTGAACCTCTTGGGCTCGACGTAGACCGGCGGTCCGAACGTCCCGTCCTTGTGCTGGTAGACAGGCTTTAGGATGGCGCAGTTGTTGCGCAGATCATTCAGGTGGCGATAGCCTCCGAGCCGTAGTCACGCTCGTTCTCGGCACGGTGCAAATAGTAGGCCTCGTCGATGAACAGCACCCCACCCATCGCCTTCTTCAAGACCTCCTTGGTCTTCGGAGCGGTGTGCCCGATGTACTGCCCGACAAGCTGGTCGCGAGTCACCGTCACGAGATGGCCCTTCCGTATGTACTCCAGGCGGTGAAGGATCTCGGCCATCCGCAAAGCAACCGTCGTCTTGCCCGTGCCGGGGTTGCCGGTGAAGGACATATGCAAGCTCGGCACGGCCGCCGGCAGGCCCACGTCCCTCCTGACCCGGTCGACGAGCAAGAGGGCCGCCGTCTCCTTTATGCGGGTTTTGATCGGCTTGAGACCTACCAGTTCCCGGTCGAGCTTGTCCAGAACTTCCTGAACGTTCGAGTCGCGGAAGGCCCCCTCTATGTCAACCGGCGTGTCGTCCGGAACCACGCGCTCGGCCTCTTCCTGGCCCTGCTCGCCGGCGACATCGAGCGCCGGCTCTTCCGGCCGGGCGTTTCCGCCCGGTCGTCCTCCGAACGAATATCGTCTCTCAGTCTCCATACCTCTCGCCCTCCGGCTTGCCGGCGACCGCGTAGCTCTCGATGGTGTAGCGAATGTTCCTGCCCTCGGTCTCCTGGCGTATCAACCGGAAGCCCGGCTCGTGCTCGGGACGGTTGACGATGAAGGAGAGCCTCACCGTCTCCCAGCCGCGAGTAGAATCGAAGGCGCTGACCCTTACGTAGTGGTTCGGACGGGCCTCGCGGCAGGCCTGCACCTCTTCCATGACGCCCACAGGGTCCCGCAAGTCGAACATCGGCAAGCCCCACATGTCCCAGTAGGTGTTGCGCGGGTGCGGGTCGTCGGTGTACTCGACGTTGACCGCCCAGCCCTGCTCCAGCGCGTACTCTATCTGCGCCTTTATCTGCTCGTCCGTCAGGTCCGGTAGGAACGAGAACGTCCCCTGCGTAATCCTCATCTACTCTTCTCCCTTCCTCAGGCGCCCGGTGTCTCGGTGGGCACGAAGTCGGCGGTGTCGGTGGACGCGTAGTCGAAGGTGACATCCTTCCACAGGTCTAGCGCGACGCCCAGCGGCTTGCACCACCTGGCGGCCTCCTGCAGAATCTCCGATCCCTCGTTTACGTAGTCCCGGCCCTCGTTGCGCGCTTGGATCATGGCCTCCACTGCGACGCGGTTGGCCGTGGCGCCCGCCTCGATGCCGTCCGGGTGGCCGATGGTCCCGCCGCCAAACTGCAACACTACGTCCTCACCCAGGTACTGGAGGAGCTGGTGCATCTGGCCAGCGTGGATGCCGCCCGAGACCACCGGTATGACCTTCTTCAGAGACGCCCAGTCCTGATCGAAGAAGATGCCCTGTTGGAAGTTCTGGTGCAGGTATGACTCTCTCAGGACGTTGTAGTAGCCCGCGACCATGTTCGGGTCACCCTCGAGCTTGCCGACTACGGTTCCGGCGTGGATGTGATCCACGCCCGCCATCCTCATCCACTTGGAGATAACTCTGAAGCTGATGCCGTGGGTCTTCTGGCGAGTGTAGGTGCCGTGCCCGGCGCGGTGGAGGTGCAGGATCATGTCGTTGTCGTGACACCACTTGGACATCGTCTGGATCGCGGTGTAGCCAATAATGAGGTCGATCATCACGATAATGCTCCCGAGCTCCTTGGCGAACTCGGCCCGTTCGATCATCTGGTCCATCGTCGCCGCCGTGGCGTTGAGGTAGTGGCCCTTGACCTCTCCCGTAGTCGCCGAGGCCCGGTTTACGGCCTCCAT
>JAWWQA010000136.1:0-2649 GCA_033854695.1 Rubrobacteraceae bacterium | reverse complement strand
CCAGTGAACGTCTATCTTGGAGAGCAGGCGGTCCCAGTCGAGATCTCCGCGTGGGGCGAAGATGAGGTGGAGCACGTCGTCTACATCGCAGCGGTCCTTCGCGACCACGAAGATCTTCGAGAGAATCATCTCCTCTGCGGGGATAACCAGGGCCGGCCGGTCTAGAACCTGAACTTCCTTCGAGTTCTCGAACCAGGTCTCGTCTACGAGGCCGGTGCCGTTGTGCGTAGCGTGGATGACATCTACGAACAGGTCCCCTCTCCATGCCTTAGCGAGCCACAGCGGGTCCATAGTCTCCGTCTCGAAACCCGCGTCCTCCAGCGTCTCGAGGACTGGCGTTACGGTCTTTTCAGGGACGAACAGGTCGAGGTCCTTCGTGTCACGCCAGATTCCTGTATACGCGTTCAGCGCTAGAGCTCCGCCGAGCATGTAGCGGATGCCAGCCTGGCTTAGGGCGTTCAGGGCCTCGACGTAGACCTCGCTCGCTTCATTCCCGAAGTCGACTTCTAATCTCATGCGCACCTGTGAAGCGGGCCGTGCATCCTACGTTCCATCTTCTGGCTCGAAGAGGGTGTCGAACTCGCTCGGGAACTGGCGGCGGAGGTCTTCCATCTCACCCTCACTAACGGCCTCCCCCAGTACACCCATGACCACACGGGCATGAGCCAAAGCCTCTTCTGAATCAACTCCCTCCTCCTCTCCGACCCGTTGTACAAAGTCACTGAGCGAGAAAATCATGCTGCGATCCGGCGGTTGGCGGCGCAGAATCTCGGCCAGCCCCTGCGGAAGCTGGGAAGCGAGGTCGAGCCCTTCGCCTCCGGCCAGGTACTCCCCGAGTACTGTGAGGGTCGACAGGGCCGCCGTCTCCGCTTCGGCTCGCGATGCCAGCCCGGCCCGCTGCATGACCTGCTCGATGAATTTTTCGTATTGCAAGCGATCTCGTCCTTCTCTTCGTCGTCCTCTCGCGTTATGCGCTCGCTCTCGTGTACCCAGCATAACAAGGCGCAAAACGGAAAGACCGAACTCAGCCTTTGATCACGACCAGAGGCCGCAGGCGCGCTACCTTCCGTCCAATACCTGCTCCGTGCGTCGCTCGACGACCTCGGCGGCATCCTTGTAGGCCTCGGACATCTCCTCGTCGATCGTGGCCCGGCTAGCGGCGCGCACCACGATGCCCTTATCCTCCAGCTCCCGCCTGAGGTTGCGGCCCTTCGCCGCCTTCTTCGCCTGCCGGCGGCTCATCTTGCGCCCTGCGCCATGCGCGCTGGAGCCGAAGGTCTCGCGCATGGCCCCCTCCGTGCCGGACAGAACGAAGGAGTAGCGTCCCATGTCTCCCGGCACCAGGACCGGCTGGCCCGACGAGCGATAGCGCTCCGGCAGCTCTGGATTCCCCGGGCCGAACGCGCGAGTGGCTCCCTTGCGATGCACCAGCACCTCGCGCCCATCGTGCTCCTCAAACTTCGCGTTATTGTGTGCGAGATCGTAGAGAACCCGTAAGGGATGCTCACTCGAGCTGAACCCCGCCTTCTCGAAGGCCTGCCTCGTGAAGTGGGAGATGAGCTGGCGGTTCGCGAAGGCAAAGTTGGCCGCGGCAGACATCGCTCCGAGGTAAGCCTCCCCCTCCTTGCTCTGTATGGGGGCCGCGGCGAGTTGCCGGTCCACAAGCTCGACTCCGTACCTCGTCGCCGCCTCCATGAAGCGCTCGACATAGTCCTGGCAGATCTGGTGCCCGAGCCCGCGGGAACCGCTGTGAATGAGTACCGTGACTTTTCCGGGCGAAAGCCCGAAAGCTTGGGCAGCCTCCTCATCGTAGACCTCGTCCACGTACTGCACTTCGAGAAAGTGGTTGCCAGATCCCAGGGTGCCGAGCTGGGAGACACCACGCTCATAGGCCCGGTCAGAGACACGCTTGTGATCCGCACCTGGAAACCGCCCGCCCGACTCGATGTTCTCCAGATCCTCCGGCTCCCCATATCCTTTCTCCACCAGCGGGCCAGCCCCTCCTGCCAGGATCTCTTCGAGGTCTCCTTTGCTAAAAGCGATATCCTTGCGTTCCTTGCCCACCCCCGACGGGATGCCCCGGTAGAGCTCGTCCGCCAGAGGTCCCTTGCGCGACTCGAGTTCCTCCCGGCTGATCTTGGAGACCAGGAGACGTACGCCGCAGTTGATATCGAAACCGACGCCGCCCGGGCTGACCACGCCACCTTCCTCCGAATCGAAGGCCGCAATCCCGCCTATGGGAAAACCGTAACCCCAGTGGATATCTGGCATCGTCAGGGCCGGCTCTACTATCCCGGGTAGCGTCGCCACGTTCTGGAGTTGGCGCAGCGAAGCGTAGTCCTCAGCCTTTAGGTCCTCAAGGATGTTCTCGGAGGCGTAGAACGTCGCGTCTACCCGCATCTTCCCCTCTCTGGGGATGCGGTACTTGAACCCGGAGACTTGCTCGATGTTCGCGGTCGCGCTCCTTCCCAAAAAGGACTACTCAGACGTCCAAGATCATCCGGGCCTGCCAGCCTCCGCTCTGGCTGGTCACGTCCAGCCCGTGAAATGTCGCACTCTTTATCTCGCCCTGCCAGCCGTAGCCCTCGAGGTCAAGCGAGGCTCCGGTCAGGCGTGCTTTGAGGGAGAAGCCTCCATCGGTGGCTTCCC
>JAWWQA010000135.1:0-5299 GCA_033854695.1 Rubrobacteraceae bacterium | reverse complement strand
ACGGCAAGCAAATGAACGCCTACACCCCGAAAGGGGCATCGGGGACGCCCGCCCGTCTGCTCGTCGAGTTTCTGCGAGGCCGGGTGAGAGACCGAACAGAGGAGGAGGCGTAGATGATTGTAGAGATGCTAACCGTCGGTCCGTTTCAGGAGAACTGTTACGTGATCGGTGACGAGGAGTCGAGGACGGGTGCCCTCATCGACCCGGGCGACGAGGGCACCCGCATCGTGCTCGCGGTGGAGCGCATGGGGTTGGAGATAAGCCAGATCATTGTCACCCACGCCCATGTAGATCACGTCGGCGCCATCGCCCCGTTGGTGGACGAGTTCCTCTGCCCGGTCGTGATGCACGAGGAGGCCGAGGCGATGCTGAAGATGGCGCCCCAGCAGGCGATGATGATGGGCTTCAGGTTCGGCAAGGTGCCAAACGTCGACCGGCATGTCGGAGACGACGAGGTACTGGAGGTCGGGTCCTTGCGGCTGCGCTCCCTGTATACTCCGGGCCACGCGCCAGGGCACCTTGCCTTCTACGAGGAAGAGCAGGGGATCGTCTTCTCAGGTGACGCGCTCTTCGCGGGAAGCGTGGGCAGGGTGGATCTGCCAGGCGGAAGCATGGAGGTCCTCATGCGGAGCATCTCCAAGCGGCTCCTCACCTTACCTGATGAGACGCGCGTCCTCTCCGGCCACGGCCCTGAGACTACCATCGGCCGCGAGCGGATGACTAACCCGTTCCTGCGCGGAGGGGGAATCCTGTGAGCGAGAGCGTAGAGAAGCACCGGGAAGCATCACCGGAGAAAATAAGTGTCGCCGTCCTCACCATAAGCGATACCCGCACTCCCGAGACCGATACCGGCGGCAACGTAATCGTCGAGCTCATGCAAGAGGCGGGGCATGAGATCTCTCGCCGCGAGATCGTCAGGGACGATGCCCCACATATAGAGGTAGTCCTCCAAGAGCTTCTCTCCGATGCGGAGGTGGACGCCATCATCACGACCGGTGGCACAGGCATCTCAGCCAGGGACACCACCTACGAGGTAGTGAGCCGTCTGATCGATAAAAAGCTCGACGGGTTCGGTGAGATCTTCCGGATGCTCTCCTACGAAGAGATAGGCGCTGCCGCTATCCTCAGCCGTGCGGTAGCAGGCGCCGCGGGCTCCAAGTTCGTCGCTTGCCTACCCGGCTCGACGAACGCGGTGCGTCTCGCAATAGAAAAGTTGCTCGTGCCGGAGATCTCGCACGTAGTCTTCGAGCTCCGAAAACACAGGACGGAGGCCCGTTAGATGCAGCGCGACCCCCTCTCCCCCGAGCTCGACGCCCTGTGGCGCAGGCTCTGGGAGGAGTGGCAAGACAACAACGAAGAAGACGTTATCCTCGACTCGGCAAAGCTCCAAGAGATAGAGGCAGAGATCCCCGCCGTAGACGGCCGCCTGAAAACTGCCCTCGCCTATCTCCAGCGTGCTTACTACATTCAGTATCGTTCCGGTGTCGGTGAGGAGGGTCTCGAGCCGATCCTCTACGACGTCTACGAGCCGAGGTAGCAAAAAGACCGGGGCACGAAGCCCCGCGATCTGGCTCGTGCGACGTTTGGCGCCACTCTCTGCTGGTCTTACTACTCGCTGCTAAAACTTGCCAAAGATGCGGCGGACCAAGAGTCCGCCAGCGACGAGCAAAATCCCGACACTCAGCGTAAACAGGGTGGCGCCATCAACGCTGGTCTTCGCAATCTCCTGTTCGGTCTGTGCCAGGGCGGGGGCGGTGGTAGCCATCACCATCACCAGCATCGCCACCAACAATACCAACGTCTTCAATTCCTGCTACCTCCTTACAAGAGCGCTTCTGTATAAGAGGTCTTCCTACAAGAAGCGGGCCCCCTAAGGGACCCGTCTCTTGTAGAGCCAAGGCTTGGCTGTAGAGCCTGATCCTTAGCCGCTGGCCGAAGCGGCCTGGTTGACCTGCTGGTTGCACGTGGTCGTAGACGAAGGGCTTATCTCGAAGTTGCCGCTGTCACCAACTTCGACTCCACCGAAGGAGGCGTACTGCAGGACGTTGGTGGAGTTCACCGCGTTACCGGTGTTGGAGATGCCCTGTATCCCCTGGCAGGCATTGGAGTTATCGCCACCACCGGTGACGTTGAACGACTGGCTGGAGTCCCCGCTCTCGACCTCCTGCTCGTTTGACTGGGTGACCTGCGCTATGGCCGGCACGGCGGCGACGATCAGCATCGCCAACAGCGCTGCCAGCAACATCAACTTCCTCATACCATTACTCCTTCTCGCTGCTTAACAAAACTAAAGAAATATTGCCACCCTGGGCCCGAATCCGCATCCTCCAAAAGTATGATTTGCGCCGCCCAAAAGTATGAGCGTGGCCAAAAGAGGTTATGGGGCCAGGTCTGCTCTGCAACCATCTAGAACGAGGTACTTAGAGGCACGGTTTTCGTCGCGGGGGTATGGCTATGAAGCCGGGAGGCTAAGAGCTTTATTGTCGGTGGTACTCAGCCAGATTATCGGCCTATACTTCTTCGTCGGGACGCCGGACCCGATCGAGCTGGTGCTCTACCCGATTCTGGCTATAGCCGGCGGCTTCCTGGGCGGTCTGCGGAGCTGGAACGTGCTGGCGGGCCAGGAAGTGCTCTACAAAGCGAGCCGGGACGTAAGCGCGGCGCGCAAGCCGTCGTCGCCGCCATCGGCGAACAGTACGCCCTTCTTCATCTTCTCGCGATCGTTTAATCGACCCGCTCGGCCCGGGCTATAAAGCGTCCCGACTCAGGTCCCGAACTCATGAGGCTAGGACCTATGGTCCACCAGTCATCGGGGCTCTCGGTGCAGACCTGCAAGGTAACCGTGTCGCTGCCGGTCGGGCCCGCGACCCAAACGTCGAAGGGCGTAACGGCAAAGACCTCGCTGACCCGGTAGTTGTACTCCTGGCCGAGAGAGTCATAGAGAATGACATCGTCACCCTCACCCAGAGAGGGCAAGCTGTAGAAGATATGGTCGCTGCCTGTCCCCGGCCAGCCGACCCGGTGGCCCGCGATGTAAGTGTTGGAATTCGGCAGCCAGGGGTACCCCGTCCCATCCAGGTGCTGCGCGCCCAGTTCCAAACCCGCCTCACCATCGACTACCACAGCACCATCTATGCCCAGCTTAGGGACGCTCAGGTACATCGTTGGATCGTCCGGCGGCGTGGGCGTCGGCTCACCTTTGTCCTCTTCATCCTTGGACGCCGACTCCTCGTCCTTGGTACTCGACTCCTCCTCGGAGACGATGTCCGGCGCACTGCTATCTACGGTCGGGGGCTCGACCCGCCCCACGCTCTCGGTACCCGTCGGGGACGTAAAGTCAGTGCCGTATAAGATCAAAGCTCCAATGGTAAGAACGACCAGCCCGAGGAATACAAGAAAACCTGTACGCCGGCGCTTTCTGACAGCTTGTCTCCGAAGCCGCCGTCTCTGATCCGGCTTCTTCTCATACGGCTTCTTCTCGTACCGCTTCTTCTCCATCAAAGCCATGCGGAAGATTGTAGCAGGATAAGATTGGGGAAAACACCTTATTTCGTCTTCTTTTTAAGACTTGTGAAAATCAACGTGTGATGTTACGCGCAGATTCCATCCGGGAGAGGCATTATCATTGCTATCATGGAGCTACTCAAAGAGCATCGAGATCGGGTGAGGGCCTGCTCGCGCTGTTTCCCCTCGGGCGACAACGCGCCGGTCGTGGATGTGTCGAAGGAAAGCAGGATCCTTCTCGTAGGCCAGGCACCGGGGTCAACGGAGGTCACGACCCGCTTGCCGTTCACCGGACCGGCCGGCAAGAGACTCGTGAGCTGGTTCGGGCAGGCAGGTGTCTTGCGGGAAGAGGTATACCTCTCGGCATTGTGCCGGTGCTTCCCGGGCAAGGCGAAGGGCGGAGGGGACCTCGCGCCCTCGCGGGCCATGATCTGGAACTGCCGCCCGCACCTTTTGCGGGAGTTCGAACTGCTACGGCCCAAGGTCGTGGTGCCGGTTGGTGGGCTCGCCGTCAAGGAGCTTCTGGGCATAACACGCCTCTCGAAGGCCGTCGGCGAGACCTTCGAACGCGATGGGATAGTATATGTGCCACTGCCCCATCCTTCGGGGGCCTCGACGTGGCTCAACTCCCCGGAGAATAAAGAGCGCCTCGCCCGGGCGCTCGCGGCATTGGCAGAACGAGCAGCCGACCTGCGACTGGACCGAGAACGGGAGCTTTGAACGGTTGAACGAGAGGACGAAGAAGGCTGGCGCCGGAGAAGCTACGCTGGTCGCCCGGAGCTTAAGGAAGACCTACGGTGACTTCGAGGCCGTCAAGGGTGTGGACTTCGAGGTGTACCGGGGGGAGTGCTTCGGGTTCCTGGGCCCCAACGGGGCCGGCAAAACCACGACGATGAAGATGATCTACGGCGCCACCGTCCCCACGGGCGGAGAGCTAAAGGTCGCGGGGCTAGACGTGAAGCGTGCCGAAAGAGAGGTCAAGCGCCGCATCGGTGTCGTCCCCCAGGAGAACAACCTCGACGAAGACCTCAAGGTCAAGGAGAACCTCCTTGTCTACGGCCGCTACTTCGACCTGCCTCGCAAGCTGGTGCAGCAGCGAGCGACGGAGCTTCTGGAGTTCGTCCAGCTCTCCGAGAAGGCCGACGCCAAGGTCGACCAGCTCTCAGGCGGGATGAAGCGCAGGCTCCTCGTCGCGCGGGCCCTCGTAAACGATCCCGACCTCGTCGTCCTCGACGAGCCGACCACCGGTCTCGACCCGCAGGCCCGCCACCTCGTATGGGACAAGCTGCGCGAGCTTACTAGCGAGGGGAAGACCCTCGTCCTCACGACCCACTACATGGACGAGGCCGCGCAGCTGTGCGACAGGCTGTGCATAATGGAGGATGGTAGGATCATCTCCGAAGGCGCCCCGCGCGCCCTGATCTCCGAACACGTAAGCTCCGAGGTCCTGGAGTTCCGGGCAAATCCCGACACCCTGGAGAAGCTCGCCGCAATCGTCGAAGATGTGGCGGACAGCGTCGACAACATCGGCGGGGCACTCTACGTCTACACCTCCGACTCTGACGCGGTGATGGAGAAGGTCAAGGAGTCCGGCATTGCGGTCAAGAACACACTGCGCCGGCAAGCAAGCCTCGAAGACGTCTTCCTGAAGCTCACGGGCCGCAGGCTGGTGGACTAATGAGGGGTGTGAGAATACCCTCACTGCGCGGAGCGTTCCGGGTCTGGCAGCGCAACGCTACCATCTTCCGTAAGTACTGGAAGACGATCATGCTCCCGAACCTCTTCGAGCCTCTCC
>JAWWQA010000134.1:0-7595 GCA_033854695.1 Rubrobacteraceae bacterium | reverse complement strand
GTGCCTCGTTGTCGGCGACGTGATGCTCGACGTCTTCGAGAGGGGCCGGGCTGCTCGCCTTGCCCCCGACGCCCCCGCTCCGGTCGTCACAGACATGCGCACTACCTCCTCCCCCGGCGGCGCGGCCAACGTCGCCGCGAACCTCGCCGCTCTCGGCGGCGAGGTGACCCTGCTCACCGTGATCGGGGACGACCCTCCCGGCGCCGAACTCCTGGAGAAACTCGACGAGATCGGGATCCAGATCAAAGACGTCTTCAAGGTTCCCGGGCGCGCGACGGTAGTAAAGAAACGTCTCGTCGCCGAGGGTGTAACCCTGGCTCGTATCGACTCCGGGGACAAGGAGCCGCTTGAAGAAGCAGTAGAAGAGGAGTTCGCCGACAGGGTAGCGGACCTGGCGAAGGCTGCTGATGTCGTCGTGGTCTCCGACTACTCAGGGGGGGCCTTGACTCAAGAGGTAGCGGACGCTCTGAGCGCTACGGAACACGGATGCGTACTTCTTGACTCCAAGAATCCCCTTCGCCTCCGGTGGCGAGGTCTTGCGGCGGCCACTCCCAACCATCTCGAAGCCCAGAGGACCCTGGATCTACCCGTAGAGCCGGATCCAAGCCAGGTCGATGCCGGAGCAATCGGGGAGGTTCTCCGGCGTGAGATCGGAGCCCGCGCGCTGGCTGTGACCCTGGCCGAGGAGGGCGTCATGGTAGTGGACAGAGCAGGCATAACACATCTCGGAGGCCGCCGGGTGGCGAACCCGGACGTCAACGGCGCGGGCGACACGTTCCTTGCGGCCTTCGCGCTAGCTCTGGGCGGTGGCGCCGTGCCATGCGAGGCCGCCCTGCTCGGGATCGAAGCGGCGACGCTGGCCGTATCCCAGCCGGGAACCTCTCCGGTCGGATTCCGGGATCTCCTGCAGCGGCTACCGGACGAAGATGGAGAGATGGAACCGGAGACACTGGAGGAGGAACTCGAGCGGGTACGACGCTCGGGCGGGAAGGTAATCTTTACGAACGGGTGCTTCGACCTTTTGCATCGAGGCCACCTCTTCCTGCTGCGGGAGGCCCGGACGCTCGGGGACGTGCTCGTCGTGGGAGTCAACTCCGACGCCTCCGCACGCCGGGTGAAGGGGCCAGGCCGCCCGGTGACGCTCGAGGAGGATCGAGTCGAGCTTCTGGAGGCGCTCCCGTGCGTGGACCATGTCATTATCTTCGACGAGGACACACCGGAGGCCCTGATCCGTCGGGTCAAGCCAGACCTGCACGTTAAAGGCGGAGACCACGCGGGCGACCAGCTCGTCGAGGAGTCCGTGGTCAAAGAGTTTGGCGGCGAGGTCGTAGTCCTCCCACTTCTCCCCGGTCGCTCGGCCTCCGCCACCATCGAGCATATAAAGTCCATCAATGGAATCATCGGAGCTGACGCCGATGATTCCAGGAGCCCAGCCTCTGAGGTCAGGCCATGAACGGAGCCGTTCATAGCCTGTTCGGGGACGTGGAACCCGAAGCCCTCGGACGCGTCCTCCTCATCCGGCTGGACAACCTAGGCGACACGCTGCTCACGACCCCGGCTTTCCGGGCCGTCCGGCAAGCCCTTCCGAAGGCGCACCTGGCTCTCCTGGCCGGTCAGGCGGGGTGTGAGGTCGGTCAGCTGAACCCGGATATAGACGAGACAATCCTCTACCACGCCCCCTCCGAAGACGTCTACTTCCGGCTGCCGCAAGATCCGGGACGCGAGTTCGCTACTGTCGAAGCGCTCAAGGAGCGCAACTTCGATGCGGCGATAATCTTCACCTCTTACAAGCAGTCAGCGCTGCCGGCAGCTTATCTATGTTACCTGTCCGGTATCCCTCTACGCGCCGCCGGGTCCTTCGAGGGTCCTGGTTCCCTGCTCACCCATCGCCACCGCTATAAAGAGACAGTGCCGCCATCACACGAGTCCCTGCGAGGTCTGGAGCTTACAGGGTTCCTGGGCTTCCCGGCGGTCGAGCCGGAGATGGTGCTCGTCCCTCGTGAGGAGGATGAGGAGAGCGCGGCGAGGCTTCTCGAGAGACACGACGTGGAGCGCTTCATCCTGGTGCATCCGGGATCTAGCGCCTCCTCGCGGGCTTACCCTCCGGAGCGTTACACAACCGTCGTCGAGGAGCTCCGCGCCGGAAGCGGGCTGCAGGTGCTCGTAACCGGGGGGCCGGGTGAGAAGGACCTGACGCGCCAGGTCGCCGGCTCGGCCGGGGTGCCTGTAGGCGGCGAGACAAACTTCGGGGAGTTCGTGGCGCTCGTCGGCCAGGCGGCGGTGATAGTGACCAACAATACGGGTACGACCCACGTAGCTTCGGCGCTCAAAAGGCCGGTCGTTACGGTCTTCGCCGGGACGAATCCTCCGGAGCAGTGGGGACCGTGGCGCACCCCGAGTCGCCTCATCACCCACCCGGTACCGTGCGCCCCTTGTTACAATCGTGTCTGCCCTATCGGTCACGAATGCCTCACCGGCATCGCTCCCAAGACTGTTGTTGCAGCGACTCTGCAGTTGCTGTGCGCATCTTCCGTACCGGTAGCGAGGGTCTCGCAGTGAGAATGGAAAAATTGGCGGTGTTCCGCGGCCTGTACCTTGGTGACCTGGTCGCCGTGACGGGTGCGTTAAGGGCGCTCCGCCGCGGGTACCCGCGGGCGGAGATCACGCTAATCACCCTTCCCTGGGCGACTGCCCTTGCTCCCCACCTGCCTCACATAAACCGTCTCCTTCCCTACCCCGGCGCTCCCGGTCTTGACGGAGGGGATGATGAAGAGGAGCTCGAAGAGTTCCTCGCGCGAATGCGCGCCGAACGGTTCGACCTCGCCGTGAACATGCATGGCCGGGGCCCCACCTCGACCCGGCTCGTTCTCCGGTTCGGAGCCAAACGTACGGCCAGCTTCGTCGGCGAGAAGGGGAGCTACATCCCGGACCTGGACGTCGAGGTCCCGTGGGACGCTGAGAAGCACGAATCGCGCAAGCTCCTCCTGCTCGCGGAGAAGATCGGCGGAGTGCCCACGGGCGCACGGGATGGTGCCGAGCCGGAGCTGCGCGTTCGCGAAGAGGACGACCGCCAGGCCCGGACGTTGCTCCCCACCGGCCTTCGGAAGCCGCTGGCCCTCGTGCATCCTGGGGCCTCGGTTCCCGAGAAACGTTGGCCAGAGGAGGCTTTTGGGAGGGTGGTGGAGGGGTTGGTCAGGCGGGGCTACGCAGTCGCGGTAACGGGGAGCGCAGGGGAGAAGGATCTCACGCGGCGGGTAGCCGCCCCCGGCTCTATGGACCTAGGCGGGAAGACGAACCTCTCAACGCTCATCGCGCTGGTAGCACGAGCGAGCGTCCTGATCTCTAACGACACGGGTCCCGCCCACCTTGCCTACGCCCTGCGGACTCCAAGCGTTACCCTCTTCGGTCCCTTAACGGATCCCGGCCGCTGGGGACCGCTAGACCGGGAGCGACACGATGTCCTACACGGCAATCCCATCTCCAGCATCCTGGTTGGGAGCGTTATGAGGAGTGCGGTCGTCCTGGGCTCAAGGGGGGAGCGGTTGGGGGCATGAGGAAGTTGAACGTGCTTGCTTGGCAGATTCACGGCTCCTACCTGAACACTCTAGTGCAGGCGCCGCACCGCTTCTACCTTCCGACGAAGCCCGGCAAGCCCGAGGGCTATGGTGGCCGCGGGCCGACCTTTCCGTGGTCGCCGGACACAGTCGAGGTCCCAGCAGACGAGGTGCGCAGCCTGGATCTAGACCTCATCATCTACCAGACGGAGAAGAACTTCTTCGAAGATGCTCTGGAGATACTGTCCTCCGAGCAGCGAGCGCTGCCGGCGATCTACCTGGAGCACAACACTCCTCAGGGCCGGATCGACGAGATGGTCCATCCTATAAACGATCCCGGCGTGCTCCTGGTGCACGTCACCCACTTCAACTACCTTTTCTGGGACTGTCGCGAGACTCCAACCCGGGTGATAGACCACGCTGTCATGCCGACGAGCGGGGGCTATACCGGCGAGATCGAGAAAGGCGTCTCGCTCGTGAACGACATGCCGCGCCGCAAGAGGGTGGTCGGCGGGGATATCTTCGCGCGGGTGAGAGAGGAGATGCCGCTAGACCTCTTTGGCTTCAACAGCAAGGAGGTCGGAGGGTTCGGGGACCTGCCGCAGGCCGAGGTACACGAGAGGATGAAGGCATACCGGTTCTACTTCAACCCGATCCGTTACACCAGCCTCCCCCTCTCCGTCCTCGAAGCGATGGAGCTTGGTCTCCCGGTGATCGCCCTCGCTACTACCGAGCTCGTCAGCGTGATAAAGGATGGCGAGAACGGTTTTATAGATACGAACGTAGGAAACCTCATACGTCGAATGCGGCAACTCCTCGCCGATCCGGAGGAGGCGCACCTGTTAGGAGAGGCTGGACGGCGCACGGCTCAGAAGCGGTTCGGCCTAGAGCGCTTCGTGGCCGACTGGGAGGGCGCGTTTCAGGAAGCATTGAAGCTCAGGGAGGAGACGCTATGCGTCTCGCGATGATAAGCGAACACGCAAGCCCTCTGGCTGCTCTGGGTGGCGAGGACTCCGGCGGCCAGAACGTCTACGTCGCCGAGCTGGCCCGGCGTCTGGGCGCGATGGGCCACCAGGTCGACATCTTCACCCGACGGGATAGCGCGCTGCTGCCCGCGGTCGTCTCCTTCGCCGAGGGGGTGCGAGTTGTTAACCTTTCCGCCGGACCGGCAGAGAGCGTGCCGAAAGACGATCTGTTCCCGTTCATGGCGAAGTTCAGGGATGCTTTCTACCTTTTTGCAAGGGAAGAAGCTACCGCGTACGATCTCGTGCACGCTAACTTCTGGATGAGTGGGTGGGTAGCCTGCGAGGCGAAGAGGGATCTGGGACTCCCGTTCGCCCAGACCTTCCACGCTTTAGGGGAGATCAAAAAACGCGAGCAGGGCGCCAACGACACCTCTCCACGTGAGCGACGGGCGGTGGAGTTCAGGATCTTGGAGGAGGTGGATCTCGTCCTCGCGACCTGCCCGGCTGAGGTAGAAGAGCTTACTACCCTCTACGATGCCGACCCCTCCCGCTTGACGATCGTGCCTTGCGGCGTGGACACACGAAGGTTTCGGCCCGTAAACCGTAACGAGGCTCGCAGGACGCTTGGCCTCTCTGACAAACCCACGGTCGTCTACATCGGCAGGCTAGTACCACGCAAGGGTGTAGACATCCTCGTCGAGGCATTCGCCCTCCTACCGCGCAAACTCGACGCACGGCTCGTGATCGTGGGTGGAGACTCCGGCGACTCGTCCGAAGTCACCCGGCTCTCGGCTCTCGCCCGAAAGCTTGGCGTCGCACAGAGCGTAATCTTCGCCGGGAGCCGGCCACAGGAGGACCTGCACCGCTACTACGGCGCCGGGGACGTGGCGGTCTCGGTGCCACACTACGAACCGTTCGGGATGACACCGCTGGAGGCGATGGCCTGCGCCACTCCGATCGTCGGCTCCCGGGTCGGCGGTATAAAAACCAGCGTTGCCCACGGCGAGACGGGCTACCTTGTGCCGCCTAAAGATCCCGATGCCCTCGCCGGCCGCCTCCAGCGCCTGCTCTCGGATCCGGTGCGTCGCGACCGCATGGGTCACGCCGGCCGGCGCAGGATCGAGGAGCACTACACCTGGGAGCGCGTCGCTATCCTGGCCGCCGCCGCCTTCTCGGAGGTAGCAGCGAGGGTGCCACGCGTCTCTAGAATAGCTTAAGAAGCTGACATACAAAGAAGGAGTACCTTTCATGCCTACCAACAGCACGACGTTTGACCTTTCGGACCAGGTGGCCATCGTCACCGGGGCAGGGAGTGGTCTAGGAGCGGCAACAGCCAGCCTCCTCGCCGAACACGGAGCGCAGGTGGTATTAGCAGACGTCAACAAGGAGGCGGCCGGTGAGATCGCCGCCCAGTTCGGGGGGCGACCGCTATACATGGACCTCCAGGACGCCGGTTCCATCGAGGGTGGGGTCGCGGACGTGCTTGGGACAGAGGGACGTGTAGATATTCTAGTAAACGCGGCGGGGCTGGATTTCATCCGGTCGGCGTCGGAACTCACGCTGGAGGAGTGGGACAACGTAGTCAACGTCAACCTGCGGGCGCCGTGGCTGCTCGCGAAGGTGGTAATGCCACACATGATAGAGCGCGGGAGCGGCCAGATCCTGAACGTCGCCTCGACCGCCGCGAAGAAGGGCTGGGAGAACGCCGCCGCCTACGCTTCCTCGAAGCATGGCCTGATTGGTCTCACGCAGGTCTTGCACGCCGAGGGCCGGCGACACGGGGTCAGGGCAATGGTGATCGTCCCGGGCGGAATGCGGACTAACTTCTTCGCGGCTCTAGATCCCCCACCGCCTCCCGAGAACCTCCAGCCCCCCGAGACCGTGGCGCGGAGCATCCTGTTTATGATCTCCCAACCCCTGGACTCCGTGATCCACGAGCTCATCGTTACTCCCATTACGGAAACTTCGTTTCCTTAGCTATCAGCTTTCAGCCGTCAGCTGTCAGCTTTGGGGCAGGGGGAGTAACTTCTACGCGCGGGCGCGAACGAGATTTGAGAGGAGCTTAGAACGATGGAAACTAGAGAGACGACGTCGCATCTGATCGGGAATGCGAAGGTTCCTTCAACCAGCGAGGAGGGGATAGCGGTCCTGAATCCGGCGACGGGGGAGCAGATCGGCTACATCCCCGCCGGAACCCCCGAGGATGCCGCGGCCGCCGTCGCCGCCGCACGCGGCGCGCTGCCCGGTTGGTCCAGCCTACCAGCAGCCGAGAGGGCTGGTCTTGTAAAGGCCGCCGCCAGGAAGATGCGAGAGCACGCCAAAGAGTTTGCCCAGCTAGTTACCCTGGAGAACGGCAAGCCTTTAGACGCCGCCCTCGGCGGAGTCGAGGCCGGCATAGGGACGCTGGAGCAGTACGCTGAGCTTGGACCCCTGCACCGGGGCAAGAGCCTCCAGGGCAACTACATGGCCTCGGATATGATGGTGCATGAGCCCCACGGCGTTGCGGCGATCGTCGTGCCGTGGAACGACCCCATCGCCATCGCCTGCGGATATCTCGGGGCGGCGCTCGTGACGGGCAACACCGTCGTCTACAAGCCCTCTGAAAAGACTCCCCTCTCAGCCGTCTGGCTCGCCGCGATGTTCGACGGCCTGCCCGACGGCGTCTTGAACCTTCTGTTGGGTGATGAGCGTGCCGGGCGGCCACTCGTGACACACGAGGACGTAGACCTCGTGCTCTTCACAGGCTCCATACCGACGGGACGCGAGATCCTGGAGAAGGCGGGACGCCAGCTCAAGAAGGCGGTCGTCGAGCTCGGCGGTAAGGACCCGATGATCGTGGACGAAGGCGTAGACCCCGCGTGGGCGGCGGGCGAGGCCGCTATTGGATCGTTCGCGAATGCCGGCCAGATCTGTACCTCTGTCGAGCGCATATACGTCCACGAATCGATAGTCGACGAGTTTTTGTGGGAGCTCACCACCCGCGCGAGATCTCTGCGTGTCGGCGACGGTTCGGAGCCAGGCACGGAGATGGGCCCCCTCATAGACGAGGGCCTGCGTGACCTGGTCCACCGCCACG
>JAWWQA010000133.1:0-7885 GCA_033854695.1 Rubrobacteraceae bacterium | reverse complement strand
ACTATGCGGTCTTGGCTAAGGTCGAGGTCCTCGAGCGTCTCGCCACCCGCGATGCGTAGCTGCGCGTAGACGAGGTCCACGTTGGTTGTCTCCTCGGTGACGGTGTGCTCTACCTGGATGCGCGGGTTCATCTCGATGAACACGTGCCGGCCATCCTCGTCTACCAGGAACTCGACGGTGCCGGCGTTTCGGTAGCCCACTGCGCGGCCGAAGCGGACCGCGTCGGCGCACAGCCGCTCGCGGAGCGCGGGGTCGAGCCCGGGGGCCGGCGCCACCTCGATGACCTTCTGGTGGCGCCGCTGGACCGAGCAGTCCCGCTCGAACAGGTGGACGACCTCTCCCTCGGCGTCGGCGAGCAACTGTACCTCGACGTGCCGGGGCCTGAGGAGGGCCTGCTCGAGGAAGACCGTCGGGTCGGCGAACGCCGCTTGGGCCTCACGCATCGCCGTTGTCACAGCGCCCTCCAGGTCCTCGGGTTGCTCGACCAGACGCAATCCCCGGCCTCCTCCTCCGGCAGACGCCTTAACGAACAACGGGTAGCCGATCTCCCCGGCGGCATTCAGGGTCTCCTGTGGGTCTTCGATGGGTCCGGAGGCGCGCAGCACCGGAATGCCGGCCTCCTCGGCCGCCCGGCGGGCTCGCAGCTTGTCCCCGGTAAGCGCGAGTATCTCGGGCGACGGGCCGACGAACGTGAGGCCGGCCTCGACGCACGCTTTGGCGAAGGCAGCACTCTCGGAGAGGAAGCCGTATCCTGGGTAGACGGCGTCGGCGCTCACCCGTAGCGCCGTTGCGACGAGCGTCTTGACGTCGAGGTAGGCGCGGACCGGGTGGCCGGGTTCGCCTATCTCGTACGCCTCGTCTGCCTTCTGGCGGTGGAGGGAGCCATGGTCGTCGGGGGTGTAGACCGCAACCGCGCGTATGCCGAGCTCGTACGCCGCCCGGAACGCGCGGATGGCGATCTCCCCGCGGTTCGCGACGAGGACCTTGCTTAGCGACGTCACGTTCCTCCTCTCTTTTGCTCTGCCTGAGGTGCTGTGACTCTACCAGTTTCCGGAGCTCGTTCTGGGCAGGATACTGGAATAAGACGTAGCTCTCACGAGTAGGGTCATACCTTGCGCTGGCCTCCCGAGAGTTCGGAGAGGCGTGCCGAGGGGCTGATCAAATCTGGGTCCGTCACGACGTCCACCAGAGCGACGGCCCCGGCGGCAAGTGCTTCCTCCAGCGCTGGCACCAGCTCCCCGGCCTCGCGCACCGTGTAGCCGATGGCACCCAGGCTACGCGCATACCCTGCGAGGTCTACCGGGCTTATCTCCACGCCGGCTGTACGCCCTAGCTCCTTCACCTGATGCATGGCGATGGTGCCGTGCATCCCGTTGCGGAAGACCACCACGACGATCGGAGCCCGGTACCTCACCGCCGTCTCTATCTCCTGCCCGGTCATGAGAAACCCGCCGTCGCCTGCTACGGCGACGACACACCGGTCCGGGGCGGCAAGCTTCGCTGCCACTGCGGCTGGCACGCCGTAGCCCATCGCGCCGCTTGTCGGCCCCAGCTGCGTGCGCGGGTGCCGGTATCGCCAGTAGCGGTGCAGGAAAGTAGAGAAGTTGCCCGCGTCGTTTGCCAGTATCGCATCCTCGGGTAACACCTGGCGCATCGCGGCAATTACCTGGGCAGGGTCGATGCCGGTCTTTGACCTTCTCGGTGGGATGGAGCTGGCTTCGAGATAGGCTTGGTGAGCCTCGCTCCAGTCTCGCGCTGACCGTGACGGCGCCTGCTCGACGCCGGCGGTCAGCGCGGCTCGGACGTCGGCAACCATTCCGTGTTCGACGGGGACGACCGCGCCTATCTCGCCGGGATCTATGTCTATCTGGATGACCGCGCGGCCCGCCTTCGGTAGCCTGTAACCCTGGGTGGTTATCTCGCTGAGCCGGCAACCTACCACGAGCACCAGATCTGCTTGCTCCAGTGCCTTTAGGTTGTCCGGTGGCGTGCCGAGCGTAAGATGGCCCAGATATTGCGGATGCTCGTTGGGGAAGGTGTCTTGCCTGCGGAACGCGGTGTAGACGCCGAGGCCGAAGGTCTCGGCAAAGGCGATGAGCTCGCCGTATGCGCCGTAAGCTCCTCCTCCCGAAACTAACACAGGGCTGCGCGCTTTTGCCAGCCGTTGGGCAACCCACCGGGCTTCTGTAGGACCAGGAGACGGGCGGACCGGAGGCGGTACGGTGGCGTTCTCGCTCATTCGCACCGGTATGCTCTCGCCCAGTAGATCGGAGGGTATGGCGAGCATAACCGGACCCGGTCTGCCGGAGGTGGCGATGCGCAGTCCCCGCGCGACGAACTCCGGTAGCCGGTCGGCGCGGGGGACCGTGGCGGTCCACTTCGTGATCGGGGAGTAGAAGGCCGCCAGGTCAACCTCCTGAAAGGCCTCCCTGCCGAGGACAGACGATTCTACCTGCCCCAGCAGCACGAGCATCGGAGTTGAGTCTTGGCGGGCGGTGTGCACGCCAATGGCCAGATTCGAAGCCCCTACTCCCCTGGTTGCCAGCGCCACTGCGGGCACTCCGGAGAGCTTGGCGTCGGCCTCGGCCATGAAGGCGGCGCCTGATTCGTGCCGGGTCGAGATGAGCGACATCTCCGGATGCCGCTCTAGTGCGTCGAGGATCTCCAGGAAGCTCTCTCCAGGCACCGTGTACGCGCGCCGTACTCCGGCCCGGCTCAGCACCTCGACGATCGCCTCGCCCGCCCCGATCTTTGCGATCCGCTCCGGCGCGGGTTCGGCGGTTGCCCGGTGCTCTGTCACGTAAAGGTTACCGTTAGCGGTGGCTGGTCGTAGACCTCGAGGACGAACACGTCTCCTCGCTCTATCGGGACCGCCCCGCTCAGGGAACCGGAGAGCACGAAGTCCCCCGGCTGGAGGCTTACCCCGAACGAGTCCAGCTTGCGGGCGAGCCAGGCGACGGATCTCGCCGGGCTCCCGAGGGCCCCGGCCCCGATGCCCTCGATAACCGGAAGCCCATTCTTGTGGATCAGCATTCCAAGCGTACGCAGGTCGGACTCACGGAGGCTGCGGCTCCAGGGACCAAGGGTAAACCCGCCGTAAGAGGCGTTGTCCGCAATGGTATCCGATAGCTTTATGCGCCAGTCCTCTATCCGGCTGTCCACCACCTCGACGGATACCGCGAGGGCCTCCGTGGCAGCCAGGACCTCCTGTGGGGTCACGCTCCGTCCCGCAAGAGGTCTGCCGATCAGGAAAGCGATCTCCCCCTCCAGACGGGGCTGCAGGAAGAGCTCGGTTGGTATCTCCACGCGGCCCCCCTTAGCCGGGAAGTAGCGCGAAGCCCACAGGCTACCGTAGTCAGGCTCGTTCACCCCCATCTGCTCCTGCATGCCCTTGCTTGTCAGCCCGATCTTCCGGCCGATTATTCGCTCTCCCCGGTCCAGGCGCAGCTCGCTCCAGCTACTCTGCACGGCGTAGGCGTCCTCGACGCTCTGGAGCTCCTCGCTCTCGCTCAATGGCGGTATGGGGGTGCGCTCCTTCCAGGCCTCGTCCAACCGGCGGGCCAGCGTCCCGGCGCTTGCCTTCTTGTCTACTGATTGCTCAGGCATACGTTCTTGCCTCCGTAAAGAATTCCCTGGCGTAGACGCCGCCGTCGCGCCCGATACCACTCTGCTTCATGCCGCCGAACGGGACCCGAAGGTCGCGTACGAAGAAGTCGTTGACCCAGACCGTGCCCGCATCGACCGCCGCGTCCACCTCGGCCTCTTTGCCCTCGGGCGCCGTCCCGATGACCTCGTTGGTAGCCGGGTAGAAGATCTCGAAGCTGCTCTCGCCGTCAACGAACTCTCCGCCGATATAGTGCTTTACCTCGAACCAGGGCTTCTCCACGATCATTCCTCCAATCTCGCGACCAACGTACTCTTCTCCGGTCCACGCAGCTCCAGCGTTCCAGGGCGAGCTTCCAGCGCCGCGGCGGGCGAGCCCAGGAACACGACCTGACCTGCCTTCAATCCTCCGACCTCGCTGGCGAGCCAGGCCAGCCGTTCGCCCGGATCCCCCAAAACCTCCAACAACCCCTGGGCGACGAGTTCGCCGTCGAGGTACAACCGTAGCTCCCCTTCGAGGGGAACGTCCAGCAAGCGCTCCCCGAGCAAAAAGCCTCCACCGGAGGCGTTGTCGGCGATTACGTCCGCGATGCTAAAGTCGTAACCCTCCCAGATGCTGTCCAGGAAATCTATCGCCAGGAATACGCCTCCAACCGCGAGCGAAGCAGCCCCCGATGAGGTGCCGGGAGGCACGTCGTCTCTAAGCACCGCGGCCAACTCAGGCTCGAAGCGTGGCTGGATGAACTCTCCCAGGCTCACCGGATTCTCCAGGAGCATCTCCGGGTAGACCCGGCCGTAGATGGGAGAGTCGAGCCCCATCTGGCTCTGCTTGGCCGGGCTTATGAGGCCTAGCTTGTATCCTTTTAACTCCCGCTCCTCGCCGAGCGCGGCCTGCACCTCGTAAGCGTCTTCGACCTCGACCTCCGCGCCGTCTTTTTGAACGGCGTGGCGTTCCATCCGGGCCTTGCGGACACGCTCCAGAAGAGCGCTCGCGTCTTCTTTCATCTTGCCTCGCTTTCCCTTTTTGCTACCGAGCTTCCGGCGATGCCCCAGTTCTCTTTGGAGACCTCGTAGATGACTACGCGGACTTCTTCGAGGGGCCAGCCCAGCTCCTCGGCGGCGGCCTCGGAGATGCGCCGGATCAGGGCTTCCTTCTGCTCCCCTGTGCGGCCCTCCATCATAGTCGTTTTTATGACCAGCACTTTACCGCTCCTTACTGAAGTGGATCTTAACCGTTCCCAAGCTCCCGAACCTCGGCTACGAAGGTTCCGCTTTTGCCGACCTTGCCTATCCTTCCAGAGCAGGAGGTATCGGGGTGCGGGATAGCTCGGCCTCTAGCAGGCTCCAGGATAGTTCCTCCGCCAGCATGTCGGTCAACATCTATCTAGATAGAGGTCTCACTGCTCTGCTGCATGATTACTACTCGTACTCTCCTTCTCCGATTCTTTAGACAAAAGACCCAGGTTGGCCACCGCAAAGGGCGTTAGGTAATTGAGCGCTACCTTGACCCAGAGCCAGCCATAAAGCTCGCCGGTCCAGAATACGTCGCCCTGGTTGAGCACGGTAAGCCAGGTGCCGACTATAAGTGCAGTAGCCCCAGTCCGGCGAAGGTGGGCCGGGTAGACGATGGCCTTTAAATGCCGTTTCAAGTCGGACACTCTCTTAAATCTTCACGCCTAAGGTTTGCTCCCGGCTTATCGCTTCGTCGCAGAACCTGGTGTATTCCACGGCTCGGAGTATCGCTACCAGATGTACAAGTCATCCCAAAGCTGCACTTCCAAGTTTCGGTAAGTACCAGTGTAGAACAGCAGCGGAGTCCCGTCTCCGTAGGACAGGTATTCGACCTGACCGATGTACAGCGCATGATCTCCGGCAGGATGTTCGCCTACCACCCGGCAGACCAGGTGTGCCAGAGCTCCATCCAGCAAGGGAATCTCATGATGCCACACTAAGGGGATCTCTATGCCTTCTTTCCGTCGTTCGCCGAAGTGCTTCGAAAGATCTGTCTGTTTGTCGCTCAAGATGCTTACCCCGTAGCGCTTGCTGTGCGGGAGAGTCTTGTTCATGTTGGACCAGTTGCCAACTGAGACGAGCACCAAGGGTGGGTCCAGCGAGACCGAAACGAAGGCGTTGGCGGTCATGCCATGGATGGAGCCCTCGTGTACGGTGGTGATCACCGTGACTCCGCTGGCAAAACGTCCCAGCACTCGGCGAAACTCCCGGGGATCCACCTTGCTTTGATCGGTTTGTTCCATTATTCTCCTTAGACGTTCCGGCCTGAAAGGCCATAGCCTTTACGCAGGGCGCCCTGCCCTAGCAAGGCGCGCACCCGCTTCGATGGGGAGGTGCTCGATTTAGAGTACTTCAGTGCTTGGGCTGCGTCGCCTACGCCCCACTCTGGCTGCTTTACAGAGAACAGACCGAGCATCTGGCCAGCTTTAGTTATGGTCTGCATTATCCTTAAGACCCTGTCCTTTCCTACCGGATCCAAGCATAGTCTCTTGTGTGTTCCTTAGCAACCATTGCGTTCAGCATGGCCGAACAAGCACTTTTTCTTTTAGAAAGATCTCCTCGTTCAGCCAGGCCGAACAAGCTTATTGACGGGGTTTGCTGCCTATGATACTAAGGTACATACAAAAATAGAACAAGTAAGCGATTCACAGGGAAAGGGAGAGCTGCTGGGGAAAAGCCAGGGCACGGTGTAGAAAAAGTCAGAGTACAGCATAGAAGATTTGCTCCATGTAAGAGGGGCCAAGCCAGGGAAAGGAGAGGGCAGTATGGGACACCTATCGAGACGAAGGAATTCGCGATCATATGTACCGTCGCTATGGACGCTCCGGGGGTGAAGCTGTTCTGCCGGCCCTCCTACTCTATGACCGCCGAGGTCATGGGGAGCCCTTTCGACTACCCGTTAAGCAGCCGTTTCGACGAGAACGACTCCATTCTCGTCTTCGACAAGGTGCTCGTCCCCTGGGAGAACATCTTCATCTACGGTGACGTGGAGAAGCAAAACAACTTCTTTCCCTTCTCCGGCTTCATCCCCCGCTTCACATTCCACGGTTGCGTGAGGATTGCGGTCAAACTGGACTTCCTCGCCGGGCTCCTGATAAAGGGGTTGGAGGCCGCCGGGACCAGTGAGTTCCGCGGTGTCAAGGTCCGGTACGGGGAGGTTCTCGCCTGGCGCAACCTGTTCTGGGCGATCACCGACGCCATGGTCCGCACCCCTCAGCCCTGGAAAGGAGGGGGCGATGCAGCCCAACCTGGACTACGGTCTGGCCTACCGGTGGTTCATGGGCGTGGGATACCCGCGCATCAAGGAGATCATCCAACAAGATCTGGGCGCCGGTTTGATCTATATAAACTCCAGTGTGGCGGACAAGAACCCGGAGATACAGCCCTACCTGGACAAGTACGTCCGGGGTACCGGCGAGTATGACGCGCTGAACCGGGTCAAGCTCATGAAGCTTATCTGAGACTCGATCGGGACCGAGTTCGGTGGGCGGTGGGAGCTCTATGAGCGGAACTACTCGGGCAACCACGAAAATGTCCGCCAGGAGATCGTGTTCGCCCAGACGGCCAGCGGCCAGATCGACCAGTACAAGGGCTTCGCCGAGCAGTGCATGGCCGAGTACGATCTGAACGGTTGGACCGCGCCCGACCTGATCAACCCCGACGACACGAGCCTCTTCGCCGAGAAGATCTACAGGAACAAGTAGTAGTTAGTGACTTCCGTCCCCGCCACAGGCGGGGGACGGAAAATTAGAAAGGAGAAGCTGTGGCGGAGTTCAAGGAGCCCATCCACGACGTGGCGCAACTGGCCCACGTAGAGATCCTTACCCCGAAGCCCGACGAGACCCTGTGGTTCTTCAAGGACCTGCTCGCCCTCGAGGAGACCGAGCGCGATGGACATTCAGTATACCTGCGGGCCTACGAGGACTTTTACCACTCTACCCTCAAGGTGACCGAAGCGCCCGAGCCGGGCATGGGGCACTGTGCCTGGCGCACGTCCTCTCCGCAGGCGCTGGAACGTCGGGTCGAGGCCCTCGAGGCCACAGGGGCAGGCAAGGGTTGGATCGACGGCGACAAAGGCCACGGGCCCGGCCTTCCAATTTGAAACCTCCGACGGCCACAAGATGGAGCTGCTCTGGGAGGTGGACTACTGCCAGATTTTCGAAGAGAAGAAGAGCGCCCTGATCAACCCTCCCCAGAGGCGGCCCTTGAGAGGTGTGCCAGTACGCAGGCTGGACCTCGTGAACCTCCTGGCCGCTGACGTCACCGCGAA
>JAWWQA010000132.1:0-3752 GCA_033854695.1 Rubrobacteraceae bacterium | reverse complement strand
CTCACCGGCGTACCCGGAGCCGGCCACGAGGACTACCTTGCGCGAGAAGTCTATACCCACGAAGGTCTCGGAACCGGTGCCGTCCTCTTCGGGTTCGGCGAGGAAGCCGGGCACGGAGATTACAGTCCACTCAGGCTCGAAGGTCTCGAGCTCCTCAGGGGTTGGGCGCCTGAAGAGCTGGCGGGCGAAGAGAGCGTGCCACGCGTACTCGGCCGCGACCTGCACGTTCAGGCGGTACCTCGGGTCGGCGCCGACGTAAGCATCAACTACGTAAAACTCCTCCAGGTTGCCCAGGTATTTGGTTGCCTTGCCGAGTAGAGCCTCGAAGGCCTCCGTCGAGAAGGGCTTGTTGATGGCGCCCCAATCGACCTTGTCACGCGTCACCTCGTCCTCGATGATGAAGCGGTCCTTGGGCGAACGACCCGTGCGTTTGCCGGTCTTGGCTACTAAAGCCCCGTTCCCGGCGAGCATTCCCTCCCGGCGTCTGACTGCCGCCTCTATGAGCCGTGCGGGGGGCAGGTTCTCATGCACCGCCCCGTAGCGTACCAGCCCAAGTCTCTCCAGCTTCATCTTGCGTATCGCTACGTCCATATAGTCCCTTTCACCATGTTCCCAAGCTAGGCACCCGTCGCCCCGCAACATCCTAAAAAGGCTGCGCGAAGTGCCATCACCAGATCAAGTGTAGCAAACACGAACAATTTCCGCCGCCGGAAGAAGCAGCGCCCCGTACTATAGTCTGCTCATCTACGAGCTCCTGGGCGGGGCAGTTCGTGAGAAGGTACTGGTGTATAGCAGCTCCTCTATGAGCCCCCGCAGCACGTGGTAAACCGAGGCCTGCACCTCCTGGATGCGCGGGATGTAATCCGAGCGCACGACCACCGCGTGATCCGCTAGCCGTTCGCTTACGATCCTCCCGCCGTCATAGCCCACGATTCCCACCGTGAGGAGTCCCCGCTTGCGAGCCTCGGCCAGAGCAGCCAGGATGTTGGGCGAGCCCCCGCTGGTGGAGATGCCCATCGCCACGTCCTCCGGCCGGGCATGGGCGATGAGTTGGCGAATGAAGATGGCCTCGCTGCCGATATCGTTGGCAATGGCGGTGATGTTGGCCGGCTCCGCAGCCAATGAGATCGCCGCTATGGGCCTGAAACCCGGCGGCGGGGCCACGCAATCCGCAACCAGGTCGTTCGCGTCCGTGGCCGAACCGCCGTTGCCAAAGGTGATGATCTTGCCTCCCCGCTCTAGCCGCTCGGCGATGGCCGAGGCTATCTCCAAGATAGCGCCCACCTCCGTCTCGGCTACTGCCGCTCGCATGCCGTTTACTTCCTCCATCTTCTGCAGCATCGAGCCCTGCGCCTCTTCCACGACTTTCTCGAGCTGCTGCTCCTGGCTGCCCAGGAAAGGGTAGAGGAAGGAGGACGCCCCGACGTCGTGCCCCTGCTCCCGGTGCTCAAAGTACACGTGCACCGTCTCCCAGAGCATGTGATAGAGAACCTCAAAGATCTCCTGAGACACGAAGGGATCTTCGTCCGGCAGCGTGAAGGGGTAGTCTCCCACCTCCCCCGCCAGCGCGAAGGTGAGCGCACCCCGCTCCTGAGCTGTAGTCAGCCCCCGCTCCACAGCTCCGTCCCTCTCCGGGAAGGCGAAGCCCATGACAATGTCCTGCTCCCGCAGGATGATCGGGAGCCGCTCCTCGAACTCCGGGCCTACGTCGAGCGCCGGCAAGGCCCGTTTGCCGACGATAACCGGATGCACGAACTCCACCGAGACGTGCTGGGCATCGGTCGCGGCCGAGCCCTGTCCGAAGGCCAGTAGCCGTCCGCCTGCCAGGAACCTCCGGGACATCTCATGGCAGGCCTCGGCCAGCCGGGAAGCTTCGGCTCTGAAGAAGGCTTCGAAGACGCCGTTGCGCCGGAGCAGTTCTTCTCTACTCCAGGCTGCGAGAGTATCCGTATCTACCTGTCGCATCGCTTCACCTCCGATAGCCAGGGTATGCCTCGATGAATCAGCCCGGCTTCTGCAAGCTTCCCCTCCGAGCAGTTCAAGCAAAGCATGTTAACGGATAGCAGTCGAAGGTCACGAACGGTTGAATATGACGAGCCGCTTCCCCGCCAATTTGCTCCAGCTGCTGGCTATACAGCTCTCTACGGCACATATGGAATTAGCCCCAGCCGGTACGCTTCCTCTTGTACTTCTATAGGCATCATACGCGCATCTACAACCAGACCGTTTACCTCGATCAGCCACGCCAGCGGATTCTCCTCCAGCATGCTCGGCAGGCACCATTCCGGATGCATCTGCATGAGGTCCAGCCTATCCCATATCTCTCTGGACTTGCTTGAAGCCGTGCCCTGGCTCACGCCGATCTTCTCGCAAAGTTCAGTGGCGCTCATGTACGGCTCGTGGCTCTTGTCGAAGAGGAAGTTCACTCGACCGAGCGCATAGACAACACCGGCGGCCCATGATCTTGCGCGTCCGCTTTCGAGCGGCGATGGTCTCTTTCTGCTCAGGGCAGCAGCCATTTTTCGACATAGGTCTGCATATTCCTCGTTCAGATGCTCACGGCAAAACTCATCCGTGATCTCGGTAACGGCTTCATACTTCTCCCTCATTTTTCGAGGGACGCTGTATCCATCTCCCACGTCTCCTCCTGTCTTTGCTCGCTGAAAGCGTGCTCAGCGATGCGCCCTGATCTTCATTATACAGTGCGTGCCTCACGTTACTTTCGCCGGCGCACAAGCTGTGCCGGAGCAGTAAGGAACTGCTCCAGGCTGCGAGCGTATCCGTATCTACCGGCCGCATCGCTTGCACCTCTGATGCCAGAATTTATCAGGCGCGGGCTGGTGCTACAGCGGACCGTGGTAAGAGGAGGACCAGCCGAAGAGGGCACGCAGCTTCTGCCCGGGGTTGAACTTGAAGGCCCAGCCCTCTCGTCTCTGATCCAGGTAGAAGCCTCCGAAGCCGGGCAGCGTGAGCCCGTGGCCGGAGCGGAAGGTCTGGTACATCTCCTCCAGCACGCCATCCAGCCACTGCGCGGCGGTGTCTTCGTCGGTCTGCATCCGGTCGGCGAGTCGGCGGACGAACTCTTTCTTTGCGATGCGTTGGGCCATGGGCTTCCTTTCACTCCCGACACCAGCAGGTCTTCAGCCCATCTCCTCGAGCCAGGCAGCGATGCCCGCATCCAGGGCCTGAAGTGCCTCTTCGAGCGAGGCATACTCTTCGGCGCCCTCCCAGACCATGCCGCCGATGTCCAGCGCACGCACGAAGGAGCGAGAGTAGTCGTCGCGGCCGATCTCGATCCAGCCGTCCTGTACCCACGCCGCAATGTTAGGATAGCGCGCTGTAAACGAGCCTGGCTCCGGGACGGGCTGCTTCCGCTCGGGCATGGACTAACGGAGCGGTTTGCTGCAGCGCATCGCTCCTACTCGCCCTCCCTTACCTCCGATGGGTCCAGTAGGCGCCGGGCATGGCGCACAGTAAGCACCAAAACCCGGTCGGGCTACACGCGGTAGATGACCCGGTACGCGCCGTGGATCACCTCCCGCAACTCGGGGCGGTGCTGCAGCTCCGGGACCGGACGCCAACTCTCAGGGAAGTGCTCCAACCTCCGCACGGCCTCGAACAGTGGGCGCACCCAGCGGCGAGCCGCTTCGGTCCGGTCTCGCGCGATGTACTCCGCCGCCTCGTCCACACGCTCCAGGGCCAGCGGAGACCAGGCCAGCCTCACTCGGACAGACGGGAAAGTACACGCGCCT
>JAWWQA010000131.1:0-2700 GCA_033854695.1 Rubrobacteraceae bacterium | reverse complement strand
CAGAGGCTGGTACTCTCGGCTCTTTCGTGATTCTCGGTTAACCGTCCGGAGCTCCGGAAATCGGTTAGCTACTACTGAAATCGCCGGCGGACAGGGCTGCGGGCCGTCCGGCGAGCTGTTCGAGAAGGCGCAGAGACGCGGCGACTACTCAGAGACGAACGTCTACGCCGTACAGGCAGCCGGGCTGGTGCGGGATCTTCCCTCGGCGAGGGAGCTGGTCGAACGACTCTCCGCAGAGGCGGAGACGTATCTGGGCGAGCGCTGCTCGGCGGAGCCTGATGGGTACCCCACCAGCGGCTCGACACGATGGAGTGTTACCCTTCAAGAGAAGCACGGCCAGCGATATCCGCGTCCGGTTCCGCATTGCTCTGGGAAAGGGAATCTCTATGAGAACCTCGCACGATCGGGTGATGTAATCGGCTTGGGAGGCCCGCGCCCGGGCGAGCAGCCTCGCGTGTCGGATCGAGCTACCGGGAAGGAGGCAAAATGGTGAAAGTAAGACGCAACGGAGGGAAAACGTTCGGCAGCACGACCGGCAGCCACGCCGAACCAATCCTCGCGGACCTCGGGACGCGCGCTGGCGAAGACGGGAGCGAAGCGCTGTGGGTGACGGCCCTCGTTACTTCATGCAACCCCCGTTGCCGACGGCTTTTCGGTCAGCTTTGTAGTCGAGCTTTGTCGAGGCCCTCGTGACTGTGTCCGAGCTGGAGTTCTGGTTCGAGTTCGGGAGCACGTACTCGTACCTTTCCGCAGCCCGGATTGAGGACTTAGCCACCAAGGCGGGTGTGCCGATCTCTTGGGAGCCGTTTCTCTTGGGTCCAATCTTCAAGGAGCAGGGCTGGGACGACTCGCCTTTTAACGTCTATCCGGCGAAGGGACGGTACATGTGGCGAGACATGGAGCGTCTGTGCGCGAGGTACGGTATCCCGTTCACGAAGCCATCGCGCTTCCCGCGCAATGGTCTGCTTGCCGCCCGGGTTGCGTGTCTCGCGAGCGCGGCGTCAGAGCGTTGGCCAGCGGACTTCGTGCGGGCGGTCTTCCGGGCTAACTTCGCCGAAGACCGCGAGATTGAAGACCCCACGGAGGTCCGGGCGATACTCGACTCGCTGGGCCAGCCAGGCACGGAGTTCGTCGAGCAGGCAAACACGCCCGAGAACAAGCGGTGTTTGCACGACCGGACGCGGCGGGCCGGGGAGCTCGGGATTTTTGGCGCTCCGAGCTTCGTGGTCGGAGGGGAGCTTTTCTGGGGTAACGACCGCCTGGAGGATGCCCTGGTATGGGCAAGATCTCAGATGGACGAGGATGCCAGGTCAGAGCCTCTACCAGTGCGTTGGCGGAGCCCGGCAAGCGACTAAACGGAAGGAGAAGTCTATGGGAAGGAGGAGGCTATGATCACGGAAGCCAGGCTCACCATCAGGGGGTTGCAGGCTCGTGCGGTGACCGTCGAGTTGGAGCGCCCAGTGCAGACCAGCAGCGGGGAGATCCCCGTCGCCCCGCTGGTCCTCATCGACCTCGAGACGGAGGAGGGGACGACCGGCCGTGCCTACGTCTTCTCCTACACCACGTTCGCCCTCGAGCCGCTGCGACTGCTCATCTCGAACCTGGGCGCCACGCTGGAGGGCGCCGCCTTGGTCCCGCTCGAGATCGAATGCAAGCTGCAAGGCATGTTCCGGCTCCTGGGGCCTCAGGGTCTCACCGGCATCGCCGCCTCCGGCATCGACATGGCCGCTTGGGACGCGATGGGAGAGTGAACGGCCTGCCGCTCGTGGAACTCCTCGGCGGTGAGAAGAAGAGTGTTCCCGCCTACATAAGCGCGCACCTGCTGGCCGTCAGCCCAACCGCCCATCGACTTGAGTACCTCGACCTTGCCGGCCCCATACTCAAGGAGCCGGTCAGGATCAAAAGCGGCCATGCTCTCGTGTCCGATGGGCCGGGCATAGGCCTATGAATGGGACGAAGGGGCCGTCGAACGGTTCCTTGTCCGGTGAGCAGCGGAGTGACGGAGGGGGCACCGGTCGAGGCGGGCGCCCCCGAGGGATTCGAGCCTTTGGGCCGCACCAGCCCGCTCGTGGAGCTCCTCGGGCCGTTCCACTCTAGGGGTACTGGCGCGGATCTCGCCCTCGGCTTGCGCGTGGTGGAGGAGCATACTAACGCTCGCAGCTTCGCACACGGCGCCGTGCTCCTCACCTTTGCTGACGTCGCTCCAGGCGTAAGCCTTTGTCTCTTTAAGGCTCAGACATTGCTGTGCAGCTCATGTGCTTAATCGAAGCTTCATGGGTCCTTAACCGTTATCCTCCACTATTCCGCTAGTATTCCTTATGGGTCCAGGCGTAAAGAGAGGACGAAAAATATGGATGTCGCTGCGATACTCATCCGATCGGATTTTCCGGTGGCGTTCCTGCTGCTGTTCGTCGCGGCCACGGTTGCCGCCGCCCTGGTGTTCTTCAGCATCTTTGTGCTAGGAGAACGGGAAGGCCGGTAGGGGGTGCTTTGCACATATATAAAAGAGCCGGAGCCTCTCATTAGGAACTGGCCCGATAGTTGATGTAGAGAAGCTTTACCGCCCCCTTCGGTGAGTTTTATCTATCGCGGAGCCGGGTAGATCCATACCGTTGTCACTGCACCTCGAGTAGGAGGTAAGAGTCCGATGGACAAGAAGGGTGACAGCTAGCCACAGACCGTAAGGTCATGGCACGGGCC
>JAWWQA010000130.1:0-2792 GCA_033854695.1 Rubrobacteraceae bacterium | reverse complement strand
ATGAGCGGCCGCAAGCAGTTCCTGCTCGGCAACATTCCCAACCGCATCTCACACAACGCTCACTGCACGGTGGTCATCGTCAACACTGCCCACCCGGATGGGCAGGCTAGTACTTCGCAACGTCCGCGAGGGGCATCAACAGATGCCCCGGTCGATGTGGAGGGGAAGCTTCTCGGCAGGGCGTGGCGGATCGGTCGGGTCATGGTCAAGGCCGGTGGTCGAGAGTTACTCACACGGTCGCGGCCCGACGATGACGACGCGATGCAGGTGGCTGCGGAGCGTTTTCGTTCCGCGCTCGACGAGTTAGGCCCGACGTTTGCCAAGCTAGGCCAGATTCTCTCCACGCGTCCGGACCTGCTTCCTGCACCCTTCATGGAGGAGCTAGCGTCCTTGCAGGAGCACGTCACACCCCTCACCGAAGCCGAGGTAGTCTCGGTGATGGAGCAGGAGCTGGGCGTTCCCTGGGAAGACGTGTTCGAGAGCATAGATCCTGAACCGCTGGCCGCCGGCACCATCGCACAGGTCCATCGGGCGACACTGGAATCCGGCGAACGGGTAGTCGTCAAGGTCCAGCGCCCGACCGCCGAACAAGACATCCTTGAGGATATGGGTCTCCTCGAGATGTTCGCGCAGAAGGCGGCCGGCCGCCCGGCCTTGCGGCGAGTGTTCGACATACCGGCTATCGTCGAGCACCTCTCTACCTCTCTCCGCCATGAGCTCGATTTCTGTCGTGAGGCTGCCAACATCAGGCGGATGAAAGAGGTGCTCGAGCCTTTCCCGCGGCTGGACGTGCCGGCGGTGTACGAGGAGTACTCGACCACCCGGCTGCTGGTGATGCAGGAGATACAGGGCGTGCCGGTCCAAGAGGCTCCACCCGGACCAATAAGGAAGGAGGCTGCACGGCAGCTCCTCGAGTCGTATTACCACCAGGTGATGGTGGAAGGCTTCTTCCACGCCGATCCGCATCCCGGGAACATGAAGTGGTGGAACGACAAGATATACATGCTCGACCTGGGTATGGCTGGCGAGGTCGATCCCAAAGTGCGCGAGCTGATGCTCCTGATCATGCTGGCGTTCTCACAGAGGGACGCGGCGTTTCTCTCGGAGCTCATACTCATGTTGGCCTCCGGCGGCCAACCCGGCGATCCTATCGACTTCGCAGCGTTTCAGGAGGACCAGGAGCGACTCATCGCGCGGTACCGGGACCTCTCGCTCAGAGAGCTTCGGCTCGGGCCGATGCTCCAGGAGGTGACCGAGATCTCGGCCCGTCACAATGTCCCTGTGCCGGCTTCGCTCACGCTGACGGGCAAGGCTTTCGCCCAGATGCAGTCAGCTGCGGCCGAGCTGGATCCCAGCGTGGACCCATTCTCAGCCGCCGAATCGTTCGTGATGAGGACCACACTGAAGCGACTGGCCGGCGATCTCGACCCCAAGAAGATCTTCTACATTAAGCAGAAGGCGTGGGTTCGCTTTATGCGGTTGCTCGAAGGGGTCGAAGGGCTGGTGGGTGCCAGGCCCGGCGGCAGCCTGCCGATGCATATCCAAGGCACGGAGCACCTGGAAGAAACGATAACCCAGGCTGGCAAGCGAGTTTCCCTCGCCCTCGGTCTCGGCGGGGCGCTCGTTGCGACGGCCATAACCGCGAACTCGACGCAGGCACCACGGTGGGTGCCTCTGACGATGGGGGGTATAGGCAGCGCTCTTGCCGCCCGGCTGCTTTTGGACCGCTCGCGTCGCCGAGATTAGGTAGCTCTACGCTCTTCTTACGTCTGGTGGCTCGGTGTATCGCGCACCGCGCTGGTACTTCTCCGGCTCATCCGCCGTTCGACAATGGACAGGACGACGCCCATAGCCGTGCCCAATAGCGCTCGTTCCAGGATGCCTATAAACCTGCGTGGTCTAATGTCGGCGATCTTACCCCTGTGTTTCCTCAGCAAGCTCACTGGTCTTTGCCTCCCCAATACTCTACTCACCACTACATGTTGGAAGCGCATATTTGGAACGCTACTCTTTCGAGAGGGAGGTCTTGCCGTCGGCATTACGGGCGACGACGAAGAGCAGGTCCGAGAGGCGGTTGACGGCCTTCAGGGCATCGGGATGCTCCTCGGCGTAGCCGGCGGCAACGAGGCTCCGCTCCGCGCGGCGCACCACCGAGCGGGCTACGTCGAGGAGGGCGCCGAGCCTACTCTCCCCAGGGACGACGAACTCTTCAGGGATCTCCGTCCGATCCCGCCACTCCTCGAGCCCCGCCTCCAGATACTCCAGATCCGTGCTCCCGACTACATTCTTCTCCTCAGTCATTGCCACGTCGCCCATAACCCGGTAGAGAAGGCGCTGCAGTCCGATCAGCAGCTCCGCTATGTCCCCATCCGACTCGGCGCGGGCGAGACCTACAAAGGAAGACGCTTCGTCCACATCACCGAGCACGATGACCCGGGCATCGCTTTTAGAGAGCCGCCCCGCGCCAAGGAGGGTCGTAGTGCCATCGTCGCCGCGGCGAGTCGAGACGGGCGGCTTCTTTTTGCTGGTCATATGTCCTCCTTACGTCGGCCGATCTTTTTTGCGCGGTGGTAGAATCGCTTTTCGTGAGGGTCCGGATGAGATTTCCCCTGAGTTCGGAAGGCCCCCTGGGACGGGCGGCCTCCGTCGCGGCTCGCCACCCATCTTACCGGATCGAGGGCGAGAACGGGACCGCTAGAGTCGCTATCGAGCTTGAGCTACCGGAGGACTGGCGTCCTCTGGATGACCTATGGGTGCTTCTGCGGGGCGAGCAGGAGTCCGAGTACGCCGCG
>JAWWQA010000129.1:0-6252 GCA_033854695.1 Rubrobacteraceae bacterium | reverse complement strand
CGGGTGAACTAGCTCAGCTCTCTTCTCCAAGCAAGCGGGCCATGCTTGCTGACGCTGACTACCGGAGAACCCGGACCTCAGTTGCTCTCACGTCTTGCTCTCCGGTAGCAGAAGAGCCGGGCTTTTGGGAGGCGACGATCTACTTCGAGGGTTTGTACGGTCCTTCTCTAGGGACTACCCTTAGACGTAGTCTCCTCATCCCCGGGTACGAACTGTTCATCCTCAGGCGGAAGCACTTGGGGAGGACCGATCTGCGGGAACCAGTCAACGTTTACCGCACCAAATTCCACGAGCGTCCTGCTCTCGACGACTGCCTTGTCGTCGGCCAGGATCTCCACCTTCAGCGCCCCTTCGCCGGGTTGGGTCTTTTGAAATCCGGCAGTGACGCCGTCGGAGACGCCTTTTTGGATTTCGACCTGGTAGTCCGTGGGCTCTGCCTTTATGGTATCGTCCACGGTCTGCAGCGACCCTTCGATAGTTCCATAGGTTCCCGAGAAAGCTATGCCTTCCGTCCCAGAGACCCTCACCGCCACATTGCCCGCCGCTTCAGGGCTCGTCGGCACATTGGTGTTTCCTTCCTCCCCAGAGCTACCGCAACCCGCGAGAAGACCCCCAAGCGCTAGCACAAAGACGAGCAGAACCCCAGGTGTGGCAAGCATTTCACGTCCTGCCAGTATCTTCTGAGTAATATTTGCCCCCCTTTTTATTTGAGATCCAGCCTTACAGGTTATCAAAAGACCGGAGCCCCGATGGACCCCGGCCTCAAGAAAAAGCACGCTCCGCTCTTACCCCAACCTTAAACGGGGGCGGCCCACTCCAACCGCGTGTAGTACTCGCGGCGTGCCTCCTTGCCCTCAAGCCGTTCGACGTAGTCCTCCAGCCACGTGTAGCCGCGCTGCTCTCCGGGGCGGCGTGCAAGGACGTCACTCTCAGAGCTCCACTCGTCGGCCTTGCCGTGTAACACATCTTGGGTGCCGCGATGCCCCTCGACACGCCCCGTGACCTGAAACACTGTCCTCCTCACCCCTGCCTCTCCCCTATACAACAGCAGCATCGCACCGGCTCTCTCCGCCGTCAATGCCATACCCGGGAGTCTTAACCAACTCTTAATGTCTGGATAATCTGCTTTCGATTCTGTAAACGCCACCTCAATCAACATAGTACCAGGCGCCAACTCCTCCCTCCTGGTGCTCCTCTCTGTGCCCGCAGCTCCGCCTCGGCGCCTTCTCGGGAGGTAAAGATCTCCGGTGCCATGGCAGCATCTTCTCCTACCGTAACTTCGCAACGATGATCGCGTTGGGCTGTCCCTCTCCTTTTCCTTTGTGCAAGGGGCCCATTCCGTGGTCCTAGGAAAGATCCTCGGCAACCTCGATCCCGTCTTCGATGGACTTGTTGGGGTAGACGCTTACGCCGGGGGCGACGGTGGCCCCGTCTCCCACGCGGACCTCATCCCCGAGTGCGCTCCCTTCCAGAACGCGGGCCCGGGCACCTATGCGACACATACGCCCGACCAGGGCGCCGTCCAGCTCCGCGCCCTCCCCGATAGAAGATCCCTCGGCTACGGTGCTCCGGGCCACCGAAGCGCCCGGTCCTATGGAGACGTCCGGTGCCAGGACCGAGTAAGGCCCAATACGGGCGTCAGGGGCAACACGGACGCTGTCGCTCAGGACCACGGGCCCCTCGAGCTGATCCTCGTTTACCTCCACTCCGCGCCCGACGTATACGCCCTCTCTCAGCTGTTCCCCTGGCGGTTGGACCCCCTGGACCTTACCATCCAGCACGTCTCTCTGGGCGCCCATGTATTGCTCGATGTTGCCAATGTCTTCCCAGTACCCCTCCATCACATACCCGTAGATGAAGCGCCCCTCCTCGAGCAACTTTGGGAAGAGATCCTCCGAGAAGTCATACTCCTGCCCCTCCGGGATGTCACGAAGCACACCCGGCTCCAGTACATAAATACCGGTGTTGGCCGTGTACGAGAAGACTTCGTCCTCGTCCGGCTTCTCGAGGAACTCGGAGACGCGCCCATCGTCCTCGAGAACCACTATGCCGAACTCCGAAGGGTCATCTACCTTCTTGAGGACCAGGGTGACCTCAGCGCCACGCTCCTCGTGGAAAGCGACGGCCTTCTCGAGGTCCACGTCCGTCAGGGCGTCGCCCGAGACGATGACGAACCTCCCCGCCAGTTTATCCTCGACATACTTCACCGAGCCGGCGGTACCCAGAGGCTCCTCCTCGACGGAGTACTCCATCTTTACGCCCCACCCGGCCCCATCGCCGAAGTAGCCTCGGATGGCCTCCGGCATGTATTCGAGGGTGACCAGGATATCATCGAAGCCGTAACGTTTGAGGAGCCGAACGATGTGCTCCATGCACGGCGTGTTGACTATAGGGATCATAGGCTTCGGCTGGTTGCTCGTCAGCGGCCGCAGCCTCGTCCCCTTCCCCCCGGCCATGATCACCGCTTTCATGAGCCCTTTACCTCCCTCCGTAACAGCGCTAAAGACCACCCCGCGGGCTGTAACGTTCTCGCCCCCGCTTCTAATATCTCTACCCGGAAGAGTGAGCCCGTAAAATTGGCGCTACGAGTAATTGGGCCGGAGCCGTACGAGAAGTTAGCAAGCTGGAGCTACTACAGCAGCTTCAAATTAGCGGTGACACCTTCCAGGCTCTCGAAGAAGGCATCCATCTCGAGGACGCGTGCCTGGGCCAGGCGGCGGGAAGCGTCGAAGTGGAGGAGGTCCGGAAGGCTGCGACGCAGGCTCATTGCGTGGCGCGTAGCGGCTACGAGATCCGGGACGTCCTCTTCGAGTCCGACCATCGCGAACACCCTACTCAGGCCCACGACGCCGAGATAGTCGAGGGCAACAGCGTCTTTGAGAAGGGCGCCTTCCATGGAGCGAGCTGAGGAAGCGCCCGGCGGGTGGTGCTCTATGGCGTCGAGGACTATGCGGGTGGCCTGCGGGGGAAAGTCCCCATCGCGCAGCATCCGTGCAGCCACCGCCACAGAGCGCCGGGCGTGATCCGCACCCTCCCGCAATGAGTAGGCCCGATACAGCCCGATGTCGTGTAGAAGCGCAGATAGACGCAGAATCTCCCGATCGTAGTCGAGCCGCTCCGCTCGCGCCAGCTCCTCGGCCAGAGCAAAGACCCTCAGGCAGTGGGCGTAGCCCCAGATCGGATGTATCCCCGCCCGGGAGACGAGCGTCTCTATCTCCTCGATGAGTACCCTCATAGGCCCGGAAGTGTAGCAGACCGGATGCCGCCGTCATAAGACGGGAGCGTGGCTTTGCCGTGCTCTCGCTACGTAGTTTAGGCGCCTGGAAGGAGGCTGAACCTCGAAAAAGCTAGCCGATCAGACGTCTGCCACCGGCCAGCGGCTCGAGGATTTTCTTACAGAGTGCTGGCTGCTCTCTCAAAATTGCTGCTTGCGGAGGTCGCGCAGGAGGCTCGCCTGGCCCACGTCGTCCATGGTGAGCATGCCGACGAGCTCACCATCGCGGGTGACGGGGATGGCGCGCAGGCCGCTCTCCTGAAGGATGCGGTAGCCGTCTGCGAAGAGATCCGCGTCGGGCGAGATCGTCGGTACGTCCGTCTTCATCAGGTCGCGGACGCTCGAGTACCGGTCCGGCGAGTGGGCAGCGGCCAGTATCTCGTTGCGCGTGACCATGCCGATAAGGTTGCCGTCTTCGGCTACCACGGGGAAGTCCTCCTGGTAGCCGTGGAGCACGGAGTCCAGGACCTGTCCGAAGTTGTGGTAGGGTGTTACCGTCTCGGTGCGGGGCTTGGTCCCCATGACATCCGCGACGGAGAGGCCACGCATCAGCTCGCGCTGCCGCACCATCTGGGCTTCGCCGCTTGCTCCAAAGAAGATGAAGACCGCGATAAGCAGGAGCAAGAAGTTTCCGCTTAGCAGCCCGATCAGGAAGAAAGCGAAGGCGAAGAACTGTCCGACGGTCGAGGAGATGTCCGTCGCCCGGACGGGTCCGAAGCGGGTGGCGAGCAGGCCACGCAGGACCCGGCCGCCGTCCATTGGAAAGGCAGGAATCAGGTTGAAGACGGCGAGGACGACGTTGATCAGACCGAGATATGCGAAGACCTCTCCCACTGAAGCACGCCCTTGCAGTACGTCGGAGGTATTTTGCAGGTCGGCGCCGAGCAGGTAGGCCACACCGAAGAATATCGGAGCAAGCACGAGGTTTACGATCGGGCCTGCCACGGCTATCTTGACCTCGTCCACGGGCTTGTCGGGAAGAGTCTTGAGGCGGGCGAGCCCCCCTATGGGGAGGAGTGTTATGTCCGGGACTTCGATGCCGAGCCGTTGGGCTACGAGCGAGTGACCGAACTCGTGCAAGAGGACGCAGAAGAAAAGCGCCACTACCACGGCGATGGCGACGAGCGCCCCGAGCAAGCTCCCCGATCCCTGGAAGCCCAGGAAGGCGAAGAAGGCCAGTAGCAGCAAAAAGGTCCAGTGTACCTTGACGTCTATGCCGAAAACCCGAGCGATTTTGAACGAGCTACCCATACCTAAAGTGTACCCTACCACCGACGACCTCATGCAATACTGTTAACATCGTTTATCCCACCGCCCCCCTGCTAGAATCTCCCCGTGGAAGAACACGTCACAAGCTACACGCTCGTCAAGAACGCCTCCGAACTCGCCGGCATCGCAAAGACCCTTGAAGAGACCGAAGTCGTGGGTGTGGACGTCGAGACCACGGCCCTCTCGCCCCGGGACGGCCGGATACGCCTCCTGCAACTCGCCACCCCCGACGAGACCTTCGTCGTGGACGTGTTCGAAACGGACGACCTCACGCCGCTCAAGGAGGTGCTCGAAGAGGGGCCTGTGAAGGCGCTGCACAACGGGAAGTTCGATTACGCTTTCCTGAAATCCCAGCACGGTATCTCGCTCTCCCCCATCTTCGACACGATGCTCGCCGCGCAACTCCTGGCAGGCGGAGACCAGAGCCCGTCTTTTTCACTCGAGGCGGTGGCCAAGCGGCACATAGACGTCGAGATAGATAAGTCGGCCCGGATGGACGACTGGTCCGGGAAGCTCTCAAAGGCCCAGATCGAGTACGCTGCCCGCGACGCCTCCGTCCTCTTGCCCCTGCACGAGCGTCTGGCGAAGGAGCTGGAGGAGGAGAAGCTCGGTGCAGTCTCCAAGATAGAGTTCCGGGCGGTCGCGGCGATCGCCGAGATGGAGCTCGCCGGGATCAAACTCGACGTCCAGAGATGGAAGGAGCTGGAACTAACGGTCCGGAAGCGGCGAGACGAGAAGGCCCTGGCTCTGGAGGCGCAGTTTCCGGCACCAGAAGGTGTTCTGCCGCTTGAAGGTCTCGGCCCATGGCTGAACCTGAACAGCCCGCAGCAGATCATCGAGGCTTTCCGCACTCTGAGTATAGAACTCCCGGACACAAGGGTGTGGACGCTACTCAAAGTGGATCACCCGGCCGCCCAACTCCTCCTCGAATACCGCGAGCTCCAGAAGAAGCTCGGCACTTACCTCGAAACCTACCCAAGCTTCATCCACCCAAAAACCGGGCGCATCCATGCAAATTTCCTTCAGTGCCGCGTCCCGACCGGACGTCTTGCCTGCACTAACCCCAACGTCCAGCAGATACCACACGAGAACGAGTTCCGTAGTTGCTTTGTTGCAGAACAAGGTAACGTGCTCGTCGTTGCCGACTACTCTCAGATAGAGCTGCGCATTCTGGCCGAGGTCTCCGACGATCCCGGATTCGTGCGGGCCTTTCAGGAGGGCGAGGATCTACATCGGGTGACGGCAGCGACAATGTTCGGCGTTGAGAAGGACGGGGTCACCAAGGAGCAGCGTTCGGCGGCCAAGAGGATCAACTTCGGCCTCGCCTACGGACGTGGGGCGAAGAGTCTCTCGGCCCAGCTCGGCACCGACGAGGAGCGGGCGCGCGCCCTCATAGACGAGTACTTTGCCAACTATCCCAAGGTCCAGCGCTACCTTCAGAGCACCGCGGCCAGGGCTATGAAGACGCGCACGCTGCGGACGCTCTCGGGACGGGTACGGAAATTTGGAGACCCTTCGAAGCTCGACTCGGTGACGAAGGGCGCGATGCGTCGCGAGGCGATGAACTATCCAATTCAAGGGGCGAGCGCCGACATCGCCAAGCTCGCCCTGAACTACGTGCGCGAGGAGCTAGAGGGGATCGACGCCAGGCTCATAAACTGTATCCACGATGAGTTCGTCGTCGAATGCGCAGAAGAGATAGCTGCGGA
>JAWWQA010000128.1:0-6737 GCA_033854695.1 Rubrobacteraceae bacterium | reverse complement strand
CGTTGTGGTTGTCCCAGATTGTAAGCCTATGTGGGGCATGTAGTGCACATCGTTAGTGACGAGGGCATAACCCCGCAAAGCTTCGAGCGAGCGGTCAGCCTCTCGCACGAGAAATACTGTTCCGTAGCGGCGACCCTGAACGCGGAGATCGAATACGAGGCCGTCCTGGATTAAGCACAGAATATGGCACAGCGGACGCTACTGAGGGCTTGCGAAGTTCGGATAAGCCCTGTTAAATCTGCGTGAAATCTTATAAGATCCTCCGGCTTTGTCGCGTTAGAGATCGGACAACTAGTTGAATGTAAAGGGTTTCCTGAGCGGGCTGCTGAGCCGTCGGGACTGGATATACCTGCTCAGCCTTCTGGTTCCTTTGGTCGTCTACGACCTCGCCCTGAAGGCCTACGACGTTGCTTCGCAGCCAGGCGGTGCCGGGTTGACGCAAACCCTCGGGCTGATGCGCTCGGACATATTCTTCAACCTGGGGTACGCGCTGTTTTGGGTCGGGCTTTTCGCCGTGGCGAGAAGGGGCCCTTTGCGCTGGGTCGTAGTGGTTCTCTTACACGCGGTGACGATACTCGTGGTGACCGTAACCACGTGTGCTCACCAGTACTTTAAGGACAACGGTACTACCTTAGATTATGGCACCATCGCCGAGTGGATTCCTAAGTTCGATGAGATTAAACCTATCCTCACTAATGACGTCCCGCTCTCGGCCTGGATGCTCCTCGCGGCCGCCCTCTTTTACGCAACCCTGGGGCCCTGGCTCCTGACACGCGCAGCCGGCCGGTGGTGGGGATGGCCAGGGGTCTCCCCTGCTGAGACCAAGGAGTTCCCCTTTTTGAGCTCCCTCGGGTTGTGGCTACTGGCGCTTGGTTTCGGCTCGCTCTCGCTGCTGGCCGGCCCTGGTATTGCTGGCGCCGGCGAATCGTTTGCACGGGACTCATTCATCAACGTGGTTTTGACTGGAGTAGAGGGGGCTACTGCCTCCGAGGGGGATTACCTCGACGCCGGCGCGCCGGTCGAGAGTCCGGCTGCGCATGTCAGCCTGGCAGAGACAGACCAGACCGAGAAGCGCAATGTCGTCCTGATCCACCTGGAGTCGACCCGCGCACAGTCCGTAACGCCTTACAATGAGGACCTGAAGACGACACCCTTCCTGGACGAGCTGGCCAAGAGTAGCCTCCTCGCCGAGCAGGCTTATACGATCGTACCGCGTACCTCTAAGGCGAACGTCACGGTTAACTGCGGGATCGAACCGCCCCTCTACCCTGGTCCGGAATTCGAGCCGGGCGGCATCCCCGTTCCGTGCCTGGCCGGCCTCCTGAAGGATCAGGGCTATAACACCGTTTTCTTCATGTCTACGAGCGAGACCATGGACAGCTTTGGGAAAGTCGTAAGAAACTTCGGCTACGACAAGTTCTACTCGTCCGAGACCATGAACAAGGGGGACTTCCAGGTGACAAACACCTTCGGATACGAGGACGACATCATGCTAAAGCCAAGCGAGCAGTGGCTCAAAGTGCACGGGAACCAACCGTTCATGGCCGAGTATCTCACGGGCACCGGGCACTACGGCTACGAATGCCTCGGCACCCGCTACGGGGATGAGGACTTCTCGGAGGATGACCAGCTCAACCGCTACCTCAACTGTCTCCACCTCCAGGACATCTTCGTGAAGAACCTTATCGATCAGTACAAGGAGCTGGGACTCTACGAGAATACGATCTTCGTCATCTACGGCGATCACGGTGAGGGCTTCGGTGAGCACGGCCGCTTCATGCACGGCGACACCATCTGGGAAGAGGGCCTTAGAGTACCGCTCATCATCCACGATCCCAACCGGTTTCAGAATGGCGAGCGGATCAAAGGCCTCACGAACCAGATCGACATAGTACCTACCGTGCTGGAGCTCTTAGGCTACGAGGTTAAGGGCGGGCAGTACCCGGGCTATTCGCTCCTCCATCCGCTGCCCGGAGACCGTACCCTGAGGTTCGACTGCATCAGCAACCGCAAGTGCCTGGCGAGCATCAAGGGGACTCAGAAATACATCTACCACTACGACGACCTGCCCGACGAGTTCTTCGACCTGTCGAAAGACCCCCTCGAGGAGCACAACCTCGCTGATGAACACAGCCAAACGGAGATGGAGAAGCGGCGTGAAGACCTCCTCAAGTGGCGCTCGAGAGTCGTCGCTGAGTACGGCGGCGCTGTAAACCTCCGATAGATGATAGTACCCGGCCTGTACCCTTTACGGATTACACGTTTACAATGTTCTCCGCTGTGGGAAGTTGGGCGAGAGAGTCGTCCAGAACGGAGAGGAGAGGATTTTGAAGAAGAGACGAACTGTCTTACTCGTGCTGTTAGGGACTCTGCTGCTGGCCTTAGGCGCCGGCGTGGCGCTGGCACAAAGCGCGGGCACGGCCACGGCGGATCTGCAAGATAAGGACGGGAACCCTGTAGGGAACGCGACCTTCACGGAGGGTCCGGGCGGGGTGACTATCAACGCCAACCTGCAGCCGGGACAGCAGGCGGTCGAGCCGGGGGAGCACGGCATCCACATCCATGAGACGGGCAGCATCTCGCCGGACTTCGAGGCTGCCGGAAAGCACTTCAACCCCTCGGGGGCCAAGCACGGGTTCAACAACCCCGAAGGGCCGCACGCGGGAGATCTCGAGAACATAGTAGTCAACCCTGACGGTAGTGCCAGCTACACGGCGACTGACGACCGGATAACGCTATCCGGGGGCGAGAACTCTATCCTCGACTCCGATGGCTCCGCGCTCGTCATCCACAAGTCAGCCGACGATTACCAGACCGACCCGTCCGGCGACTCGGGCGATCGGATCGCGGCCGGCGTCATAAGAGCATCCGCTACCGGGGAGTCGGCCACTCCAGCCGGGGGGGCGACCACTCCAGCCGGGGAGAAGGGCCTGCCGAAGTCGGGTGGCGCTAATATCCTTTTGCCCGCGGCCCTCGGGTCTATCGCCGTAGTAGTCCTCGGTCTAGAGATGCTGATCAGGCGTATGCGCCGTACTTGATCTCGTAACCTCCCTTGACGGAAATCCTTATTGCCGAACGAGGCGTAGAGAAGTTGTTCCAGAAAGCCGTGAAGACAGAAGGGGACGTAAGGAGAGAGAACCAGCAGCCAGGAAAGACAAGCCGACGATCAATAGAACAACGCGCATAAGGAAAAGGGCCGGGGTTACAGCCTCGGCCCTTCTTCGCCTGCAGTATCGGCTCATTCTACAAACTAGTCTACTTCACCGTGACCACCAGTTAGCGGGGTGGCTCTACTCTTGCTCGCGCTGCAGTCGAGGCACGAGCATCTCCTTGGCTCGCTGGGCCGCCCTCATGTTGTTCTCGAGGATTTCGTTGAAAAACTCCACGAGCTCTTGATCACCCTCCTGCTCGGCGTCCTGAACGTAGGTCTTGAGCGTTTCGACGTTCTCCGATGCCTGGTAAAGCGCACTAATCAAGTTGTAATTCTTGTCTTTGGGTTGTCTCGACGCTTCAGTCATCCTATTCCTTTCTTCTGGCTTGCTGTGTCGACCTGTTTGATTTGAGGATATGTTACCCTGATGAGTGAAGCCTAAACGCACAAATGCCTGCAAAAGCGTTGTAGTGGTAAACCCGCTTGCTACGACCAGTGGTCGCAGCGGTGCTACTAAGATAGTCCTTTTGGGGAGACGCGATCGGTGGAGTTTGGGCCTAAAATGTCCTCATGTATCTTCAGAGGACGAGGCGGCCTGGCTAGGCCCCTTGCTCGCGAGGAGGAGAATTGCGGTTTAGAGATCGGGGAACCTGGAGCGTCCAGGCCGGTTCGGGAGAGGTAGCGATGGCTGGTCTTCCGCTATGGTATCTCGTCGTGCTGGCACCTCTCTTGCTTGGGATCTTACTGGCCGCCGTCTATTGGTCCTGGATCGACGCGCAGGCCCGGGCTGTCGTCGTGCTCTCGTCTCTCTTCGAGACGCCCGTCCTGACGCCGGCCGTCGAGGTTCTCACGCGGGAGCCGAGCGTCGAAGATACCGTCTTTGCCGGCGAGCCGAGCCTAGTTGCGAAGCCCGCGGGCGAGGGGCCCTGGCCCGCACTCCTCTTCGTCAACGGCACTACGCCCGAGGGACGCACGCTCCCGGAGGTCCAGAACCTGGCTCGTGGGCTCGCCCGGGCCGGATACCTCGTCGTGGTACCGGACTTGCCGGGGCTCAGGCGCGACGAGATCACCGAGGAGACAGTCTCCTCGACCCTAGAGGTGGCCCGCGCCGTCGCCGGCAGTCCCGACGCCCGAGACGGACGGGTCGGCCTCATCGGTGTCTCGACCGGTGCCACCCTCGCCCTGCTGGCTGCCGAGAAACCGGAAGTAGGAGAACGTGTCTCGGTAGTGGCCGGTATCGCACCGTACACCGACATTAGGACCGTCCTCGAGGTCGCCACCACGGACCACTACCGGGAGGGCGATGAGTACGTCCCCTACGATGCCGATCCCTTCCTCTCGTACGTAATCGCCCGGTCGATGATCGCGGCGCTCCCACCCGGAGAGGACCGGGAGAAGCTACGCGGGGAGCTAAGAGAAGTGGGTCGGCTGGACCCTGATCCCCTCTCCGGCCTCCGCGACCGTCCCATCGACGATCTCTCTCCCGAGGCGCGAAGCGTCGTCGCGTTACTCGCCAACGAAGACCCGGAACGCTTCGACGAGCTCTACGCGGCGCTTCCATCAGAGATACGCGCGAAGATGGAGCGGCTCTCGCCGCTTGCTGGGGACGAGCAGGTGGAAGCGCCTGTGGAGCTTGCTTCGGGGCCCCGGGACAAGTACTTCCCCATCTCCGAGTCGTTCGCGATCGGCAGCATCGCCCCAGATCATCGGGTAACGGTGACGGATGCTCTGAATCATGCGGAGCCAAGCTTCTCGCTCCAGGACATCCCGGCCTTCATACGGTTCGACGGCTTCGTCGTCCGCTCGCTGCGCCAGGCGCGCCAGGCGGAACCCTCTAAAGAGTAAGCTGAAGAGGCTCGCGCAATCTCGGGTCCTGCGATCGTTTGGGGCAGCCCGGTTATCTGTGGGTTAAGATCAGGTAGTGCAAGGAAGATTTTGGGAGATAGACGCCGTCCGCGGGACCGCGGTGGTCGCGATGATCCTGTACCACTTCTCGTACGATCTGGCCTACTTCGGCCTCTTCGATGTCGGGTTCTTCAGGTCAGGCATCGGGCTGAATACGGCACGTCTGATCGGGGGTACGTTCATCTTCCTGGCCGGTCTCTCGCTAACCCTGAGTTATCGTAGGGCGGAAGGTTCTCGTTCCTCGAGGCGAGGACTCTTCTGGAAGTACCTGGGGCGAGGGCTACGGATCTTCTCCTACGGTCTGACCATCACGTTTTTGACCTGGATCTTCTTGCCAAAAGAGATGATCGTGTTCGGCATCCTGCACCTGATAGGAGCCTCCATCATCCTCGCCTACCCTTTCCTTGGTCTGAAGCTCCCGAACGTCGCCTTGGGTGCCGCCTGCATCGCTGCCGGTCTGTACCTGCACGGCTTCGACAACTCCTGGCTGGTGTGGCTAGGCACCCGCCCTGGCTTCTTCATGCTGGATTACTGGCCGATTCTCCCCTGGTTCGGGGTGATGCTGCTGGGCGTGTTTGCCGGCAACACGCTCTACGGCGACGGTAGAAAACGGGACGCCAGCCCCTCCGCGTGGCCACCGGCCGTACGGCCTTTTGCCTTCCTGGGGAGACATTCGCTCCTCGTCTATCTCGTTCACCAGCCGATCCTCCTCACCGTCCTGATACTCCTCGGCATCGGGAACGCCAGAATCCCGTAGGATCTGGTGAAGGTCGCCTAGATCCTCACCCGCTCGATGCTCGACCAGGGCAGGAACTCGTACCCGCCGGGAACCCCGCTGGGATCTCGTACGTCAAGCAATAGCCCCGCTTCGTCCTTATCACAGACGTAGCCCGACAGATCGTTACCCACCCGGGCGCTCACCGCGACAAAGCTCCCGCGCCCGAGGGCCTCAGATATCTTCGGGCTCTCCTCCCGCAGTCCCTGCGACTGTCCTCCGAATTTCTCGGATCTTCCGGATCTCCTCCCGAAACTTCCCTCACGCAACGTATGCCTCCTTCTGCCCCCTCGGAGCCTCGCTCGCCGCCAGCGGGCTCCTTAAAGCCCTAAGCTCATACTACCCGAATACGAGCACCGTTCCCCTGGTTTGTCGCCAATGTTCTAAGTTTTGGGGCCTTTGGCATCGCGTATGGCCATGGCGCGGAAACATCAAGCTGTGGCAGGCCGCAATTCTAGAGAGGAGTTCGATGAGTTACACGCGATTCGGACAGACGGATCTCGAGGTCTCCAGGATATGCTTCGGGACCTTGCAGCTCGGCGGTCTTTGCTCAAGCGTGGCTAGCACGTAAAGAAGTCCTCCCGTGCTACGGCAGAGCGCTCCATCAGCAAGGCTGCGCAGTTGTGCGTTATTCGGGGCTGACGGAGTGGACCCTTCGCCGTAGAATAACATTATGTTAGGACGCTACGCCGAACTCAAAGCACAGTTGCCACCCGGTACTATTCTCTTCTACCAGGTCGGGACGTTCTTTGAGACGTTTGAGGAGGACGCGAAGACGATCTCGCGGGAGTTGTCCATTCGACTGACGAGCCGCGAGGCCGCGGGCGAGGGCCGTGTCCCGCTCGCCGGCGTTCCCGGTCACGCCCTTCAGGAGCACCTGGCGACACTCCTTCGAAAGGGACACTC
>JAWWQA010000127.1:0-9956 GCA_033854695.1 Rubrobacteraceae bacterium | reverse complement strand
TCTAGGAGAGCGCAACCGCACGACACGTAGCCGAAAGCTACAATCGGAGGTAGTAGAAAAAATAGAGAGGAATCGGATGATCATCGACGACAACTCTCCACTCCGGCGACTCCCTGGGGAACTAAATCGCAAGCAGGCCTTATTCTTGGACGGCATTCGCTACTCTGTCGAAATAGCTTACCTATCGCATACGCGACTACGACAGACGCTCTTTGAGTTGGCACACAAACGAGAAGATCCCGAGGCATCTCCCAACCACTGGTTGTTCGTATCTGTTCGTATCCGCAGTACAGGACGCATGGTCGGTGGTTGACTCTCTGCAGCGCCTGCGCGGGCTGTTGAAACAAATGCCCGGATCCAAGAACAAGTCGCCAGGTTTGCAGGTGTTTCTGCGAAACACAGACATGGTGGAGGATCTGCGCAACATGGTCCAGCACCTTAACCATGAGATCGACAACTTAGTTGATCAGAACGAACCCGTATTTGGGACATTGAGTTGGTTCACAGTATTGGACCCCACAGTATTGGATCCAGCCAACAGCTAGGCGGCCAGCTGTTCTTTAGTACCAGGAACACTCTTCGTGAAGGAGGACATGGCCAGGATGGATATGCCCAGCGGAGAAGTAGATCTTCCCGTTGATCTCATCGTTCTGAGTGTCTCCGAATATTCTGTGAACTTAAGTGATGCTATGAAACGTGTCGCTCGGCTAATAGCGAGTATGGAAGGTGAACTGAAAGAGCAGTTTTCAGGATACTTTGTCGCCGGCGCGGATTTACTCCTCGCGGTTCACGTGCAGCTTGGCAATACTGAACCAGGAAAGTCTGCAAACCCCTAGCTCATCTTCCCCTTCCTGAGCTTCACGATCTCCCACGCTCGAGTAGGTCGAGGTCGAAGTCAGCCGTGAGGACAACACCACCGTCGGGTCTGTAGACCTAGAGGTCGGGGAGGACGAATCCTGAGCGTGGCCATCTACACTCCCTTTAGCTACCGATAGCCAGAAGAGGCGAAGCACCGAAGAGGCATACTACGCACCTGGGCGGGCGCTGCAGCTCTGAACGTCCCGCTCTAAGGCGGGCACTTTTACGGCCTCTGTGCCAAAGGACCAGGTCCACAAGGTGATCTACCCTGCTGGGCGGTGCCAGACATCTTCTAGCTTCTCGCCGCCCTGCCAGCGGCTCACGGTAAGGGTCAGATCCGCCATGTCGGGCACCGCGTGATCCACAGCCAGCTCGACGACGGGCTTACCCTCCGGGTGGTTGGCTATGCGGCGGAAGGTGTCGGGGCCACGCGGGGCAGGACCCAGCGGGAAGGTTGCACCGGAGTTGATCGGGGAGAGCGTTACCCTTTCGACGTGCCGATCGAGCAGCTCTGCCGTCTCCACCTCCAATACGAGGCGCGGACGGTCCTTGTTCGCCCTCGCGCCCAGCAGCTTGAGGAGACGCTTCCACTCCACCCAGAAGAACACCCTCCGGTTGAGAAGCTCGTACCATTCGCGCGGCGTCATCCCGTACAGGCACTTCTCCAACGACTTCTCCTGCATCGGCTTGTTGTCGTGGACGAGGGCCACGCCGTGCTCTGGGTGCTCTATGCGCACAATCTCCGGCCGCCGGGCAGACTCGATAGCGAACCTCTCCCCCCCCTCGACCCCGAACCTGTCGAGAAGCGCGCTCGTGCTGAGGAGGCCCAGGCGACGGATGCTCTCCCAGCTTCTATCCTCGGCCAGGTGATAGAGCATCGGGTACCGCTCGACCAACCGTTGTAGGTCCAACAGCTCGCCGTTCTTTAGGAGACCTGCTCCATCTCGGGCTTGTTGGCTTTACGGACGGCGCTTATGCAGCGCGGCCCTAACAGTTGCTTGAGCTCGGCGTACAGGTCGGAGGAGTCTTGGACGGTGCAGATTTGCTCCTCCAGGGTCCCGTCACCGGAGACCAGGAACAGCGGGCTTCCGCCTGAATGGCGCCCTATCACCTCGAACGCCCGCTTGGCGTCCCGGCGCGAGAGTCCGATGAAAGAGTCGGCGTAGAGGTAGATCGGGTCGAGGCCGGGCTCGAGGTGCAACTCCTCCATCTCTAGAGCTACCACGCGCGGTATCCCCTCCTTGCGTTCGACCCGCCCCTTGACCTTCAGGATCGCATCCTCGCGCACGCAAGAGGCGCACTTGGCGTAGACCCTGGGGAAGACCATTACCTCGGCGAGACCGCGCGTGTCGTCGAGCTGGAGCATCGCCATCATGTCGCCCTTACGCGTGGTGTTGCGCCGCACGGACGTCGCGAGCCCCCCGACCCACACGACCGCGCCGTCCCGGCAGCCGTCGAGCTCGGAGACGGTGGTGTCAATGTGTTTCTTGAGCTTGTGCACTACAGGCCTCAAGGGGTGGTCGGAGACGTAGAGGCCCAGGGTCTCCTTCTCCCATTCGAGGGTGCCACGTCGATCGTCCTCGACGTCGGGGATCTGGGGCCGGGGCGGGGCAAGCTCCGCCAGCTCAGCCGACTCGAACATGCAAAACTGATCGGTGTTCTCTTCTTTCGAACCCTTCTGGGCCAACTCGACAGCCTGGCCATGGACCTCCAGCATGGCGGCCCGCGAATGCCTCATGTAGTCGAAAGCGCCGCACTTTATGAGCGACTCGATGGTGCGCTTGTTGTAGGACTTGCAGTCCACCCGCTCGCAAAAGTCGAAGAGGTCCTCGAAGGGGCCGTCCTTCTCTCTGGCCGCGATCACAGACTCTACAAAGTTGCTCCCGACGTTCTTTACCGCCGAGAGCCCGAAGCGGATGGTATTCCCCACCACCGTGAACCGGTGCCCGCTCTCGTTGACGTCCGGCGGTAACACCTCTATCCCCATCGCCCGTGCCTCGGCCACGTACTGCGGCACCCGGTCCTTCGTGTTCATCACGCTGCTCATCAGCGCGGCCATATACGCCTCCGGGTAGTGGGCCTTGAGGTACGCCGTCTGAAAGGCGAGGAAGGAGTAGCAAGCCGAGTGGCTCTTGTTAAACGAGTAGCCGCCCGCCTTCTCCATCCAGTTCCACAGCTCCTCGGCAGCCTCGGGCGCGACCTGGTTCTCCCGGCAACCCTCGGTGAACTTGTCCTTGAGTGTGGCGAGGAGCTTGGCATTCTTCTTGCCGATGGCCTTCCTCAGAGTATCGGCCTCGCCGGGGGTGAAGCCGCCCAGGGTCTTGGAGATCTCCATGAGCTGCTCCTGATAGGCGGCGACACCATAGGTCGGCTCGAGAATGGGCTCGAGGCGTGGATCCGAGTATTTAACGCTCTCAGGGTCGTGCTTGCCACGCTTGAAGTTCGGGATGTAGTCCATGGGACCCGGACGGTATAGGGCGTTGAGGGCGACGAGATCGTCGAAGCGGTCGGGGCGCACTTCTTGTAGCATACGCTGCATACCACTCGACTCGAATTGAAATACCCCGAACGTATCGCCGCTGGCAAACAGTTTCAGTGTCTTCTCGTCGTCGAGGGGAATGTTCCTTACGTCCACCTCTTCGCCGGTAGCCTCACGGATGGTCTCCAGGGTCTCTTCGATCACATCGAGGTTTCTAAGGCCGAGAAAATCTACCTTGAGGAGCCCCAGGGCCTCCACATCGCTCATCGGATGCTGGACCATAACGGAGCCTATTTCCTCGCCCATCATGGGGTTCCCTTTTTTTGCCAGCTGCAGCGGCACAACGTCTGTCAAGGGCTCCTCGGAGATGACGACGCCCGCGGCGTGGATAGAAGCGTGTCGGGCGAAGCCCTCTATCTCGAAGGCGGTATCGAGCACGTTCTTGGCGCCTTCGTTGCTCTCGACGTATTCAATCATCTCTCGCGCGGCGCCGGGGTGCTTCTCCGTCGGTGCGTACTTCCCGTTCTCCTGGCGCAGCACGTCCTTCAGGGTAGTCCCGACCGGCTTCTCGGGGATGAACTTGGCCAGCTTGTCGGTTGCGTCGTAGGGGTACTGGAAGACGCGTCCGGCGTCGCGGATGGCGGCGCGGGCTCCGATGGTTCCGAAGGTGATGATCTGGGCGACGTGCTCGTAGCCGCCGTACTTCTCGGTGACGTACTTCATCACCTCGCCCCGCCCCTGGACCGAGAAGTCGATGTCCACGTCGGGCATGTTGATCCTGTCCGGGTTCAGAAACCTCTCGAAGAGCAGCGAATATTGGAGCGGGTCGAGGTCGGTGATCTCAAGAGCGTACGCCACGATGGAGCCGGCTGCCGACCCGCGACCGGGCCCGACCGCTATCTTCCTGTCCTTGGCATACTTAACGAAGTCCCACACGATGAGGAAGTAATCCGCGAACCCCATCTTCCCGATGGTCGTAAGCTCGAAGTCGAGCCGCCCGCGTACCTCCGGGGACGCGGCGTGCGCCCCGTAACGCTTCCTCAACCCCTCCTCGCACCGCTCCCTCATGTACTGATCGGCGGTGTACCCCTCAGGCTTGGGGAAGTTGGGCAGCCGCGTCTTGCCAAGCTCTATTCCCGCATCCTCTACGAGGTCCACAACCTTCAAGGTGTTCTCCAGAGCCTCCGGCTGGTTTGGGAAGAGCCTCTCCATCTCGTCTACCGGCTTGACGTAGAATTCCTCGCCGGCGAACTTCATCCGGTTGGGAGCGTTGTAGAACTTGCCGGTCCCGATGCACAGCAAGACGTCGTGCATCCTGGCGTCGCTCCTGGTCGTGTAGTGCGAGTCGTTGGTCGCGACGAGCGGTATTCCGGTGTCCTTATGCAGCTTCAGCAGGCCCTCGTTGACCCGCTTCTGCTCGGGGATACCGTGGTCTTGTAGCTCGAGGAAGACCGCGTCGAAGATCTCCGCATATTCCACGAGAAGCTTGCGCGCCTCGTCCAGGCGACCTTCAAGGATCCTGGTCGGCACCTCGGCCGAAAGGCAGCCAGAGAGGCAGATGATCCCCTTTCCGTGCTTCTTGAGCATTTCGAGATCCACGCGCGGCTTGTAGTAGAAGCCTTCGAGAAACCCGACGGTCGAGAGCTTCATGAGGTTCCTGTAGCCCTCGGCCGTGCGGGCGAGGAGGGTGAGATGATAGTACTTGGCCCGGCTCCGGTCGTGCCTATCGGCGGTGACGTAGACCTCACAACCCATGATGGGCTTTATGCCGGCCTTCTTGGCCTCCTGATAGAACTTGACGGAGCCGTACATCACGCCGTGGTCGGTGAGGGCGAGACCGGGCATGTTCTGGTCCTTTGCGAAGGAGATCAAATCACGTATCCGGCTCGCCCCATCGAGCATCGAGTACTCCGAATGGCAGTGCAAATGTGCGAAAGGCGTCGCCGTCAAACCGCTCCTCCCCTACGTCTCCCGGTGGAACGGCCGGCGGGGCCTGTAGCAACCCCGCCAAGCGCCCGTTCTCCCCGTCCAGCCTCGACGGCCGCCACTATACGAACAGGCTCTGAGCGTGTCTAGGTTAAGCTCTACCTAAGATTGAGGTACGATTTGCAGGGATTTTCAGAAAAAGCCGTAGGCTTTTTCGCGATCAGCAATCAGCTGTCAGCTGTCAGCTACGGTTTGGTCAGCGGATATCGGCGGTGTGGGACGTAGCGTAGCAGACTTTGGGGCGAGCTTACGGTATCGGTTCGTCCCCCAGCTTTCGCCCTTCATGATCTTGCTGATGGCCGACCACTGATTGCTTTCGCGCCAGCGAAACCTGGAGAGAGCTACGTGAGCGCTCAAGAAGGCGATGGCGGGGAGGCCAAGCTAGCCCTTAGTCTCCTTTGTTGGCGGACCCGGTCGAGGTCTTCTCCGGCTTCTTTGCGGCGGCGCCGGAGTCGGAGGAGGCGCCATTAGAGGAACCGCTGCTCTTGGCGGCGGCTTCCTTGGGCTCGGCTTTCGGGTCCTTCTTGCTGTCGCTGTAGTCGGTCGAGTAGAAGCCCGAGCCCTTGAAAGAGATGCCGACCGGTTGGAGAACTTTTCTGACGGGGGCACCGCACTTGATGCACTCCATCAGAGGATCGTCGGACATCCTCTGCATCACGTCGAAGACGTGTCCGTTCTCACACTTGTACTCGTAGATCGGCATCCTTCCTCCAAGGATATAAGGTTGTAACCCGCAGATTATACAACTCTGGAGAATTCTTAAAGGATGGCGGCCTACCTGGTGCTGCTCGGGGGCGATTTGGGGTCTAGATCTCCTGAGGAGAAGTCCTTTCGCATCTCTTCATGGGCGGCCTCGATAAGCTTGGGGTTTTCGATAATGTCCTGGACTTCACTCGGGGACGCATTGCGGCGGACATACTCTTCCTGCAGCACCTCTCTGAGGTGTGCCCCGTCGCTGATGCGATGGATGATGTACTCGATGACCCTCTGCTGCCGGTCGGAGCTACCTTCACCGAAAAAGAGTCTGTGCCAAAAAGATTCCCTCTCCTCGGTCATCTCCTCCTCCTTTCACCACTTGCCGGTTATTTTCCCGTACCTTACCAAGTGTAGCGGGTCGTTATGGCACCGTACAAGTCGGGCGGCGGTCATTCGCGCGGCAGACGCGAGGCTACTACGTCCTGGCAAGAGCAGTGGACGGACCAGATACGGTGGCTCGGACTACGTTAGCCGCGGCGGGCAGGCACAGGACAAGAGCTGTCCCCGCCAACAATAACCGAACGCACCGTCGAGACCCACGTCTCCAGAATCCTGCGCAAGCTCGGGCTCCGCTCCCGAACCCAGATCGCTGCCTGCGTAATCGAGCAGGGACCGCTTTCGGCAGGTCCGGACTGAAGAACCCATTGCCCAATGCTCTCTCGTTCTCCGTCGGCTTGCTTGGCCTTCACCCGACGCCGGTGGTCACTCGATCTCCGAAGCGTACCTCCTCGAGGCGCGAGACCAACGAGTACAGCGCCTCGCAGACAACCGCGTCGCCCCGTCACCGAAAGTGCTAAGATCAGACGCAAGACACATTGGCACATTGGAGGTTCCAAAGATGACGAGGGTTAGGCTATCGGTAGATGTGGATCCGGAGCTCAGGCGGCGCGTGAAGGTCGCGGCGGCGAGCAAGGACCAGTCGGTGAAGGAGTGGATAGAGCACGTGATAAGACGCAAGCTGGAGCGCGAGCTGGAGCGGACCTGGATGGAGAGCGACCTGTCGCGTCGTGGGGAGTTCGAGTTAAGACCGTCCTACCCTATCGCTCTAATCACAGGATTCTGGACAGCAGGAGAAATTTCGGAAAAAAGGAAAACTCTTCCGAAAAACCCCCAAAACTACGTGTTTCCACGTAGAAAAAAGCCGCTCCAGGTAAGAGCCAGGTAAGAAGCGTTCGCTATAGTGAGATTGATGGCAAGAAAGATCACAAGCACCATCACTAACGCAAAGGCGGGTTACCGAAAAGGGGCCGGGGCGTACCGCTCCGGCCTTCTCTTATGCCCCGGCGCCTTTGATTCAAGGAGGTCGCTAAGCTACGCCAGTCGGGGCCGTCAGCGCGGGGCGGCCAGTTCGTCCAGCGCCTTCCCGGTCAGACGGTACACCGTCCACTCGTCCATCGGGACCGCGCCGATGCTTTTGTAAAGCTTTATCGCGGGCTCGTTCCAGTCCAGGACCGACCACTCCAGGCGCCCGCAGTCGCGCTCCTTCGCCAGCTTCGCCAGGTAGGCGAGCATGGAGCGCCCCACCCCTTGGCCACGGAGCTCCGGCTTCACGTACAGGTCTTCCAGGTATATGCCGGGGCGACCCAAAAAAGTCGAGAAGTTGTGGAAGAAAAGCGCAAAGCCGGCAGGTTCGTCTCCACGGTAACCTACGACCACCTCGGCTCCTTGCCGCTCCCCGAAGAGCGATTTACGGAGGAGGTCTTCGGTAGCGGAGACTTCGTGGGAGAGGCGTTCGTACCCGGCAAGCTCCTTTATAAACGAGAGGATCAGGGGGACGTCAGCTTCGGTGGCTATCCTGATCTCCAACGGCGCCCGAGGAGCCAGTGGTCAGACCCTCACGCTCGCCAGCGACTCGGCTATCTGGACGGCGTTTGTCGCCGCTCCCTTGAGCAGGTTATCCGCGACACACCAGTAGGAGATCACATTGCGCTCCACACGCACCCGGCCAACGTAGGTCCCGGGCTCCCCCGCCACCTCCAGCGGCGTCGGGAAGTCTGCGGCATCCCCGGAGAAGGAGACGCCGGGCGCGGTCCGGAGCACGTCGAGGACCTCGGGCAACGAGACGTCTCTCTCCGTCTCCACATAGACGCTTTCGGAGTGGCCGGTGTGGACGGGGATGCGGACGGCCGTCGGGAAGACCGGGAGATCTGGGAGAGAGAGGATCTTGCGCGACTCCTCCTTCATCTTCTTCTCCTCGGTCGTATACCCATCCTCGCCTACTCCCCCGATCAGCGGGATGGCGTTGCCGGAGATCGGCCTCGGGAACGCATCCTCCCAGCCGTTTTCGAGTGCGTCGACCCCGCTACGACCGGCCCCGGAGACGGCCTGGTAGGTCGAGACGACGACTCTCTTCAGGCCGAACTCGCGGGCTATGGGAGCGAGCGTTACGACTAGTTGGATCGTGGAGCAGTTCGGGTTGGCGATGATGCCCTTGTGGGCCTCCAGAACCTCCGCGTTCACCTCGGGCACCACGAGCGGCACCTCGGGATCCAGCCGGAAGTCGCTCCCGTTGTCTATGACGATAGCGCCGCGAGATATGGCGTCCGGGGCGAGCTGTACCGCCGCGCCTTTCTCCCCTTCGGTCCCGGCGAAGAAAGCGATGTCCACGCCCTCGAAAGCGTCGGGCTCCGCTTCCCCAACCTCGAAGGTCTCTCCGGCCAGCACAGCCCTACGCGCGCTGCGCGCAAGGACACGTAACTCCTTTAGGGGGAAGTCTCGCCTCCTGAGCTCTGCAACCAGCCGTTCTCCTACGAGCCCGGCGCCTACTACCGCAACCGTGTACCCGTTCTGCATGCTACGCACCCTCTTCCACGACTTTGTGTGTTATGTCGAGCAGGTCGAAGACGACGCCGCTCGCGGTCCTCTCAGGGCCTGCCCCGGGACCCGATATGGTCAGGGTAACATCCGAGTAGCGCCGGGTGCGGAAATTGAAGACGTTCACGGGCCCGTTTATGGGGCCGAACGGGCTCTCTACAGGCGTATCCCGCAGGCCCACCTCAACCGGCCCCTCCTTCGGGATGCGGGTCAGGTACCGGAGCATGTGGTGCTCCTCGACCGCCAGGAGCCGCTCGGCAAACTCCTCGTCGGCCTCCGGCAACCTCTCCATGAACTCCTCCCAGGAGACGTCTTCGAGGCCCTCGGGCACGAGGGACTCGTAGGGGATCTCCTCGGGCTCTATCTTCCGGCCCATGGTGCGGGCGAGGATTATGGCCTTGCGGGCCACGTCCAGCCCGGAGAGGTCGTCACGAGGATCGGGCTCAGCGTAGCGGAGTTCCACGGCCTCCCGCACCGCCTCGGAGAAGGAGCGCCCACCCTCCACAGCACTCATGATGAAGCCTAAAGTTCCGCTCGGGCTGGCCTGGATCTCGTGGACCTCGTCACCGCCTTCTATGAGGCTCTTTAGCGTGGAGATCACCGGCATCCCGGCGCCCACGGTCGCCTCGTGCCATAGTCTGTCCCCGAGGGTTCCGACGAGCCGTTCGTACCGGGCCGTCGTCCCAGAGAGCGGGCCCTTGTTCGAGAGCACCAGACGCGCCCCGTTCTCTACCCCTAAGAGGTCGAGGTCGGAGGTATCGCCGTGCACTGCCAGGTCCACGACCACGCGCGTCGCTCCCGCCTCGGGCTCCGAGCGCAAGACCTCCTCTAGAGGCTCGACGCCCAGAGAAGCGAGCTTCTTCCCCTCCTCCTTCAAACGGATGGCCTGAGGCAAAAGGTCCTCGCCCACCAGGGCCCCCGAGGTGTCGGCGACGGCCCCGTACACCATCTCCACACCCCACCGCTCGCGCCAGTATTTACGCTCTTCCAGCACGATCTGGGCAACCGCCCGGCCGACGTTCCCCAGGCCCAGCTGTACCAACTCGACGCGCTTCACGCAACC
>JAWWQA010000126.1:0-6133 GCA_033854695.1 Rubrobacteraceae bacterium | reverse complement strand
AGGTAGAGGATGAGGAGTGGTTCTTTGACACGGAGCTGTTGCTATTGGCGGAGGAGGGAGGGTATCGGATCTCAGAGGTAGCGGTAGACTGGATAGAAGACCTGGATAGCCGGGTAGAGATAGTCTCTACGGCTCTAGAGGACGTAAAGGGGCTGTTCAGGGTACGAGCGCAGCGCCTGCGCCGCCAAATCTCCAAACGCTGGCCTCAAGTTCCGGGTATGAGTCGCCGCACCCAGCCCTGGGATCGCACAGTCGAGATCAGCGTCGAGGCTCGCAACCGAGACACGCAAGTCGGTGGGGAAGGAAAGGAGGATGATTCATGAGCAGAGTTCTCGAGTCACAAAAACCGTGTCGGTGAGGACGTAATGCTCGACTCGTTGGTCAGACACAGTTTCGCGGCGATTCTGATAGCCGTCATAACCGAGGAATTAGGCATCCCCCTGCCGATTCCTACGGACGTTCTGATCGTCTTTGCCGGTACGAGGGCGGGCTTATCGGCACCGTGGCTAGGATCGTTCTTCGTTATGCTGGTGCTGGCTTCGACGGTCGGGGCCAGCGGGTTGTATGCGATCGTGCGGCGTGGGGGACGCCCGCTGATCGAGCGTTTCGGCCGCTACGTGCGTCTGGGGCCGGAGAAGCTGGGCAAGAGTGAGGCGCTGCTCGCGCGCGGTGGCTGGGGCGGCATTGCGCTCGGGCGCGCCATACCGGGCCTGCGCTACGCCACAGTGATCGCCTGCGGCCTGTTCAAAGTCCCGTACCCACGCTTCGTTACGGCGCACATAGTCGGCTCGTCGGTGTACATCGCCGTTTTCCTGGTGCTGGGCGCTGTGTTCGGCCCGGCGGTCGTGCATCGGATCCATGTGTCGCCGCTGGGAATCCGCTTGCTGTGGCTGCTGCCGCTGGCGGTGGGCCTGCCGCTGCTGATGGTGTGGTGGCACTCTCGTGTTCACCTTCGGAGGCCCGACTATCCTTCGCGCCGCCGTGCGTTTGGCGCGATGCTATTGGGAAGCTTCGCCGGCGCCGTCGCGCTCGCCGCCACCTGGTCCGCTATCGCTACCGTGGCCGAGTTGCTGGACATGAACTACCCGCTCAACGTCGCCTACACGTTACTCGGTTGGCTGCTCGGCCTTGGACTGGACATCGACAGGTTTTTGCCACTGTTGTACGTTACCCTGCTCCCGCTGCTTATGGGAATCAACGCAGCCTACTATGAGCTCGTCTTGCCCTATCTAGCGCCGCACATGGTGTCGATGCCCCGGCAGGCGCTCGGTTTAGCGTCGCTGGCCCTCGGATTGCTCGGGGTGCTCTTTGCCTCCGTTGCACTGGTAGCGCACGATGAAACTATTGACCAGTGGTGGCAAGCTGGCGGCCCTGTCGTGCTATTGGGCGTGGCATTGGGCGTGATGGCTTACGCCCTCACCACTGCCTACGGTCGCGCCTTGGCCATCGCCGTGGCCCCTACGCTGCGTCGAGACGCGTCCAGATAAGATCACACCACCTTAGCCTGTTAATGAAGCATCTCCTCTCAGCTCCTTCTCACGTTTGCCTCGTATACTCCACATGATGGAGGTGTGACGCACAAGGTATTTGCGCTTCTCGAGAGAAGCTCGTGAGAAGGAGGTAGTTGCTATGCGAAGCTCTATCGAATCCCCCCGGCGAGAGGCTGACTCTCCGCCTATGCCGACGCCGCCCCGCCGTTGGAAGAGCGGTTCTATATTTAAGCTGCTTGCAGGCGCGCTCGCGGGAGCCTTTCTCATGCTCGCGGGGGTCATCTTCTACCTGCAGTTCAATCCGCTATCCAACGGGGGAACCGTGGTTTCAGCACCGGCGATCCAGAGTAGCGGGCAGGGAGCCATCGACGCCGCGGCCATCTACAAGGCCGACGCCCCGGGGATCGTACTCGTAAAGAGCGAGGTCTCGAGGCAGGCAGCGGGTTCCTTCGGACCTGAGCGACAGCAGGGGACGGCGCTCGGCAGCGGGTTCATGATCGACGGGCAAGGACGTATCCTTACCAACGACCACGTTGTCTCGGGAGCGTCCAAGACTACCGTTACCCTTCTGGACAAGAAGACCTACGAGGCGAAGCTCGTCGGCACAGACCCCTCAAACGACCTGGCGGTGCTGAAGATAGATGCCCCGGCGGACGAGTTGAAACCGCTCCCTCTGGGAGACTCTTCGCAGCTTGAGGTGGGCCAGCCGGTGATCGCCATCGGCAACCCCCTCGGGCTTAGCAGCACGGAGACCCAGGGAATCATCTCAGCCCTGGAACGTGACATACAGGCCCCCAACGGGTTCACCATCCCTGGAGCGATACAGACCGATACCCCTCTGACGAACGGCAATTCGGGCGGACCGCTCATTGACACAAACGGGAGTGTGATAGGAATCAACTCTCAGGGTGCTGCTAACCAGGACGGCACAACGCAGGCGGGTGGTATCGGGTTCGCGATACCTATCAACATCGCCAAAGACGCGGTAGGGCAACTGGACCAGAGCGGCGAGATCACCCGGCCTTACCTCGGGATCTCCGGCTATGGTATCACCCCCGACATGGAGAACCTCTTCCCCACGGACAAGGGCGTCGCGGTTGCTAAGGTCGCATCGGGGGGACCGGCGGAGAGAGCAGGCATCATGGGCGGAGACCAGGCCGTTGACGTCGGAGGCGATCGGATAGTCACCGGGGGTGATGTAATCGTTGCGGTTGACGGTAGCCCCGTATCGGATATGAGTGAGTTACAGAAGCCGATCTCAGGAGCTAGTGTTGGCCAGAAGGTGACCCTCACGATTCTCCGAGGCTCCCAGACTAAGGATGTCCAGGTAACCTTGGATAATCGTCCACAATCCCCGACCGGTTGAGTAGTTGCCGGTAGATCCGGCGGAGACGAGAGGAGTGCGTGCGAACAGCTCGCACGCACTCCGACATAGGAAGGGTTGCTTACCGGCGTATCTCCGGGATTGTTTCTCCCCCAGATAGGGCTGGTCGGTTTGGGTTTCGGGATCTATGTCTCCCCCAGCCAGGCGTGAACTCTTTGGTTCTAGCTGCTTGGAACTTCTTGCAATACTTTGTGAAGCAGGCATCAACCTATCGGTTGATAGCAAAACTCATCCTTTCGATAATCAGTAACCAACCCTGCAGTTGATCCCTTTTTAGCGCTCCTACGCGATAGTTCCCTTAGAAGCTGCAAAGAGAGAAAGGGGTCCAAAATGACACACCATATCGGCTATATACACGGAGCCAAGCTGGAGTCCTTCTCACCGCCGAGCTTCTGCCGTAGCGAGACTGCGTTGGAGCAGTACCTCTACTATTACCAGAAGGGATACCGCCAGGTGACTGGCAGGCCATACATACCGGAGCAAGAGTCTCGGCGGATAGCTGCCTGAGGCAGAGAAAGTTAACTACGGTGCTCAAAACGGGCGAGAAAGAAGGTTGAGATGACGGAGAACATGATGGAGAGGTTACTCGACTTCGAGGTCACCGAACACGGTACGGTCACCGAGGAGATCGAACTCATCTGCTGCATGACGGGCTTCAGGCGAAGGTTATTGGTTCACTATCTGGGCGAGGGGTTTTACCGCTCTGCAGAGTTAGGGGCGAGCTAGACCCCGAGGTTCTGGATACTTGGCCTAAAGGATCGCACGTGAAGGGGGTACCCTGCCCTCTAGCTCCAAGCACAGCCTCTAAGGGCTCCGGCCTCTTTGCTGCCCATAACTTCACTTTCTAGCTGGCTGGGCAGAATTTGCTTGTGTACACACAGACGTTAATTCTTAGTTAACTGGTAGTTAACTCTCGTTGCACTCTCTTGGAGAGGATATATTCTCTATTCGGAAATTTGGTACAGGGAAAGCAGCCTGGTGGGTTCCTCTACCGTAAGGACGCGGGGACGGAAGCGGTGGGAGGCTTCTTCTGCGGCTACCTCACCGATGAGGCCTGGCACTACAGAATCGCCAAAGACAAGTAACAGGGCGTCTACGTCTAGCGCTCTTTCCACTTGACTAGGAGGCTGGGGTCCTTGGTTCCGGCCCTTTTGTTTGGATTGACGCCTTATCGGCTAAGTACTTAACCATAGCCTTACTTACTACGGGAAAGGAGGAGAAGAGCCATGGACGAGCCGAGAACACAACAGGAGGGGGCGCAGAGTAGCAACAGCCCACCTCGCCCGGGCAACCGCGGCGGCACGAGCATAAGCGATAACGTGGTTTCCAAGATTGCCGGTATCGCGGCCCAGGAGGTAGAGGGGATCCAGATGGGAGGCGGCACAGCCCGTGCCGTCGGTACGTTCCTGGACAGCGTGACCAGCAGTGGGGGTCTGGCACGCGGAGTCTCGGTGGAGGTCGGAGAGGAAGAGTCTGCGGTCGCCCTTACGATGTCTGTTGAATACGGTAAGTCGATCCCACAGATCTCGGAGACCGTGCGCCGCAACGTAATTAATAGGGTTGAGAACCTGACAGGACTGAGAGTCGTGGAGGTAAACATCACGGTCAACGATGTTCTGCTTCCCGACGAACGGCCACAGCTGGAGCGACAGCGCGAGGTAGAACGAGAGGCGCGGGAACAGGAGATGCAAGGGTAGACTCCTTTTTGGCCTCCGTAACGAGGGTAGAAAATTTGCGGCTCATACAGGGCTGGAGTTCTTATCGGCACTCTGGCCCTTTCTCTGCAGTTTCGCCCGCTTCACTTGCCTTGATCTGTTTGTCGCAACCCCTGGGAGGGAACAAATGTAAGAAGTAGCTGGTGTCTTTCCCGAGGAGCGAACATGAAGCGCTTACTGAGACGACTGCTCATCCTCGCCGCCCCAATACTGTGGCGCAAGGCTGCCCCGATAGTGCGGCGCAAGTTCCAGGAGCGCCGGCGAGGAGGACGGCCGGTAGCGAGGCGGCGCTACACAGGGTGGAGACGCTAGGTCTCTGTATAGCAGATCTTCCAGTAAACCGAAGTGGAAGGTTTGCCTCTCCGGGGCGCCACCACTCGACTTCAACATTCGAGGAGCCATGCCAGCCCCCTCCGTTGCTTACGCATATCTGCGCTTTCAGCAGTTGCCGGCACGGGACCAGGAAACTTTAGCGAGAAGCAGGGGTAGCCAGCGAAAAAGACCTTACTTGTTGATGGATCTTATGAAAGTAACTATGAAGACGGCGGAGATAAGCATCAAGCCGCCAGCGGCGATTAGGCCAAGGCCGACGAAGACGATGGTACCTGGACTCGCCTGATCCCAGGCGCCGGTGGCCCAGACGAAGGCGAACAGCGAAGCGAAGAAGGTCAGGAGGATCAGGATCATGCCGCCGGGGAGGTCTCGGATCTGAATGGCCGTCTTCTCGACGACGTAGGGAAGGTGTGCCTTGGGGTATCCGGTGCTGTGCACGTTCTCGAGTATGCTACGAAACTCTGCCTCGTCCGCGAGCCCGATGACCCGCGAGAGATAGTAGGCCTCTCTCGGGGACTTGCCCAGACGGAGAAGCTCCAGGTAATTGCGCCTGTACATCTCGACCGCCCCCGAGTGTGGCGAGGCGAGCTGCTTCAAGAAGGCGTGGGTATCGAGGCGCGACGTGTAGCGGCGGACCTCGTCCCGGGAGGCGCGGTCGGGGCCATTGTTGCGGCGTGTGATCTCCGCGACCTCCATGAAGAACATCTCGCGGGAGAACTCCAGGGCGCTCTGGCGCTCGCGGCGTCTCGCAGAGATCTCCGTGCGTATCCCGCGTGCGCGGTACTCCTCGCGCCTCAGGCGATAGATGTGCTCCTGGTAGAAGTCTCGCTCGGGAATAGCATCGGCGGAATCACGCAGCCGGTATGCCTCCTCGAGTGTTTTGGGAATCCTTTTCTCGTCCATCACTCTTCCGGTTTGCCCTAAGCTCCTGCCCGCCTATCTATCTTTGGGATAAAAATGATACCACGCACGACCCCGCGTATAACCCCCTAACCGCGTCCCTCGAGCTGCCGAGCCGCCTCCTCGCCGCCCGGTTCCCACAGAGCGTAGAAGAGTCCCCCACCTCGCACACGCACCTCCAGGTGCCCACCCTCGGTCAGCTCCTTGAGCATCTTGTCGGCCTCGGCCACCGTAAGCGAGGTCTCTATCGCCGCGCGGGCCGGTGTCAGCTCCCCCTCCCGCCGCAACGCTTCGAGAAGCTCTCGCTCTTT
>JAWWQA010000125.1:0-5438 GCA_033854695.1 Rubrobacteraceae bacterium | reverse complement strand
GACCCGGCACGGGTCCAGAATCTGGCCGATGCGGTGGAAGCCTTCCGCCGCATCGCACAAACCCGGTCGCCCTTTATTGTCAATGACAGCGACGTGCTGAAGTACTTAACCAAGATTCTTTGGACTGCCAGCGGGTCTCCAGAGAGGGAGGGATGGTATAGCGATCAAGGTTTGCAGGGGCAGGACGCTATCGTGGAGGCAGCACAGCAGGACGGGTACGTTCTGTGGGGGCTCACCCCATTTCTGCGAACACAGCAGCAAAACAAGGTCGAACTGCAACCACTCGTGCTGAACGATCCTCTATTACGACGGATCATGGTGACGGTTGGGGTCAACCCCGACAAGGTGTCGGGGGTAAACGTGGAAGGCGCAAAGGCCTTCCAGCAGTACCTGCTGGCCCCGACCACGCAAGCCCGGATTCAGGCCTTTCGCTTACCTGGGGTCGACCAGCAGATCTGGTGGCCAGCCGGCAGGGACAATGCCGGTTACGTCTTACGAAACCTCTAAGAGCGCAACGCGTCAGCAGCCTTCTTAGAATTGTGACGAGCGTTTATACTACCCTGGCTTGCAGAGCGGTGCTACATTACCGCTCGGACGATCAGTGAGTTGAAAATCACTCTACCCTGTGGCTATGCCTACCACCTGAACTCGGCCAGTACCGGCAGGTGATCAGAAGCCAACGCTACTTCTCCAGGCGCCGCGATCACCCGGCACTCATGCAAGGTTTTGGCTAACGATGGTGCGGCGAATACGTAGTCCAGCCGCACTTGTGGACGGCGCGACGGAAGCGTAAAGCCATCGTCCTCCGGGTGCAGCTCGCGGAAGCAATCGACGCAGCCTGCATCTAGCAGCGGCTTGAGTGCCCAGCGCGGCATGTAACCCAGTTGAAACCAGGCCTGCACCCTTACCCATAATGGCGCTTCGGCCAACGAAACCCGGTCCCCAGGAGCAACGGTGTTGAAGTCGCCGGCCAGCAGGTGCTGTCCGGGTGCCACCTGCCGGATGTATCGTAGTAAGGCGCGTACCTGATGCGTGCGCCACCATTCAACAAACCACGGGTAGTAGGCCGCCAGGTGTAGCCCATAAACTGTGAGGGAGCACCCGTCGGCAAGCTGAACGCTCGCCTGGAAGCAACTCGGCCATACCGGCCACAGATGAACTGTCTGGAAATCCAGTACCGGCAAGCGGCTGAGCAGGCCTACCCGTAGCGGTAAACGGCGGTGGTTCTCGGCAAGGCGGGGAGTCATTTCCAGGGCTATGGCGATCCGCCGGAAGCGATCTACCTCTTGTGCTTCCGGTACGACGACAACATCCGGAGCAACTGACCGTATCACCTCGACGATCTCCGCCTCGCGCTCCTGTCCACCTCTGAGAATGTTGTAGGTCAATAAGCGTATCTTTACTGGGCCCGTCATCCCCTTCAACACTCCACAACGCCTCCCATCTTCAGCCCGTCCCTGGAGCCAGGCATCGAGGTCTCAATTCTAGCCTGTACTTTCAGTTCCCTACCTAATACTAAGCCAGTAGAAAAGAGATTGTGTCAGGATTCAAATGGAGTCGCCCTTTCTGCTGCCCTTGGTTCCAAGTGACCACCGTATCGAGATGGGTACGCCAACGGGAGCCTAAGATGGGTACTAAAGCAGCGGCTTCCTAGACTCTCCCAAACTCGCGGAGCAGGTCCGCCAGCGGTAGGCGTTTGACTATCGGCCTACCATGAGGGCAGATCTCCCCAAACTCACAGGCCAACCACTCTCTTAGCAACGAGACCATCTCCTCCCGCGTAAGGCTCTCCCCAAACTTCGTCGAGCCCCGGCACGCTATGGCCTTTGCCAGATCCTCGCCTCCCACGAGCGCCTCCAGGGCCCCAAGAAAGGCTCCCTTGGGCTCAGTCACTGCCTCCGGAGCCGCGAGCAGGCGCACCGCCCCACCGCCGAAAGGCTCTACACCGAAGCCCAGGGCTGCAAGCTCGACTTCGAAGTTCCACACCTCCGGGGCGAGGTCGGCGGGGAGTTGGACCACGGTCGGGGCCGGGAGCTCGCAGGGCGTGCCCCGGATGTTCTTCAGGAGCTTCTCGTAGAGGATGCGCTCGTGCGCCCCGTGCTGGTCGAGGATGATCAAATCCTCACCCATCTCCGCCAGGATGCATCTACCGGCGAATTGCCCGATGAGCCTTAGTTCGCTCTCCCCTTCTGCCGGCGACGGAGCACCGCCCTCCTCCCTCTCCAGGGCCAGAGCGCTTCTTATCGCACCTACCACCAGGGGATAAGCTGAGCGTCCACCCCTCAAGCGTACGGCGCTCTTGGCAGGATGCACGTTCACGTCCACCTCGCCGGGGCCGAGCTCGAGGCGCAGGAAGGCCGCCGGATGCCGGCCCTTTGGCAACAGGTCGGCGTAGGCTTTGGCGACCGCCGGGGCAAAGGAGTCCGTATCCACCACCCTACCGTTCACAGTGACGTGCAAGTAGCGCCGCGTCGGGAAGCTAACCGAGAGCGGGCTCACCAAGCCCCACACCGGGCCGCCGTCGTAGAGTGAGACGAGGCTGCGCGCAAGCACGAGCCCATGCACCTGGGCTACACGCTCCCGAAGGTTTGCGGCAGCAGGAAGCGTGAGGAAGCCCCGGCCGTCCACCCGCAGAAAGAAGCCAACGTGGGGACGGCTGAGGGCCAGCGACTCGACGACCGTGGCTACCGCGTTCGTTTCTGCCCGCTCGGTCCCGAGGAAACCCCGGCGTACGGGGAGGTTCATGAACAGGTCGCGCACCTCGACCGTCGTGCCCATCGGGTGGGCGGCGGGGGAGCGTTCCGGGGAACTGCCGGCGAACACCCTGATGCGGGTGGCATGATCCGCCCCCGCTTCGCGGGTCGTGAGGGTTAGCGCCGAGACGGAGGAAATCGCATGAAGCGCCTCGCCGCGGAAGCCCAGAGAGATGACCCTGGCCAGGTCTTCGGCTGAGCTGATCTTGCTCGTCGCGTGGCGCCCCACGGCCCTCGCGGCATCGCCGGGAGACATCCCCGACCCATCGTCTCGGACCCTGAGGAGAGTAACTCCACCGCCTTCTATCTCGACCTCTACTCGCGAAGCCCCAGCGTCCAGGGCATTCTCAACAAGCTCCTTGACCGCCGAGGCCGGTCGCTCTATCACCTCACCGGCGGCGATCCGATGTGCCACCTCTGGTGGCAGGACACGCACCCGGCCGCCGTACATCTCCGGAGCTTCGGAGATCACACGCGGGAAGAGCTTCATTACGTCATCCGGCGAAGTTCTGGACGCCCTCGGCTTCGAGGCGGGCGAGGATGTCGGTGGCGCGCTCGGTTACCTGGCGAGGCAGGCCGGCGAGACGGGCGACGTGGACGCCGTAGGAGGAGGACTCGGCGCCCGATTCGATGCGGTGCAGGAACACGATCTCACCCCCCACCTCGTCGACGGTCGCCTTGTAGTTCTCGCAGCCGGGCAGAAGTTCTGCGAGACGCGTGAGCTCGTGGTAGTGGGTCGCGAAGAGCGTCAGAGACTGGACGTCGTCGTGCAGATACTCGGCTATCGCCCACGCGAGGCTCATCCCATCGAAGGTCGAGGTGCCACGCCCGACCTCATCCAAAATCACCAGACTTCGCTCCGTGGCGGAGTTGAGGATGCTTGCCGCCTCCGTCATCTCGACCATAAACGTAGACTCCCCGCTCGCCAGCCGATCCTCCGCTCCGACCCGCGTGAAGATGCGATCCACAACGCCCAAAGAAGCTTCGTCGGCGGGAACGTAGGAGCCGGTCTGGGCGAGCAGGGTGATAATGGCAATCTGCCTGAGGTAGACAGACTTTCCGGCCATGTTCGGGCCGGTGATGATCTGGAGTCGCGAGTCCCCATCTATGCGCGAGTCGTTGGGCACGAACGGCGTCTCGAGGTTCTGCTCGACCACGGGATGCCGCCCGCCGATGACGCGCAAGCCCCGCTCTCCGAGAATCTCGGGCCGGCAATAGCGGAGCTCGCTCGCCGCGGCGGCGAAAGAGCAGACCACGTCCACTACCGCCACGGCGCGCGCTATGCGCTGCAGCTGCGGGGCGGCCTCCTTGACGGCGATCCTGATCTCCCCGAGTATCTGGCGCTCCAGCCGCTCGACCTCGTCACGCGCGGTGAGCATACGTGACTCGTGCTCTTTGAGCTCGACGGTCACGTAGCGGGCGGCATTCTTCAGGGCCTTGCGATGCTCGTAGTGAGACGGGACGGCGTGCCCCTCCTTGCCCGCAATCTCGATGAAGTAGCCCTCGCCGTCCCGGTAGCCGACCTTGAGGGTTTTGAGGCCGCTCTTGAGGCGCTCGTCGGCCTCGAAGCGGGTCAGCCACTCGTGAGCGCCGTCACGGAACTCGCGAGCCTCGTCCAGCGCGCTGGAGTAGCTGTCGCGGATGATCTCACCCGACTCCTCGGAGATGGCCGCCGCTATAAGTTCCCTGACCCCCGGCGGCTCCTCCATCGCTGCGAGCACCCGGGCGAGCAGCGACCCTTCGGGAGAAACGTGCGCTAGCGCGTCCTTTAAGGGACCGATCGCCTCCAGAGCGCTCTTCAGAGAGAGTAGATCGTTTGGGGAGGCGGAGAGCCTCACGATACGGGTGGCGATGCGCTCTATGTCGGGGATTCCGGAGAGGTGCTCGCGGGCCTCCTCGCGCAGCATGTAGTCTCCGACGAGCGCATCGACTGCTTCGAGGCGCTGGTTTATACGGTCTACCTCCAGCAAGGGACGCTCGATCCAACGCCGCAGAGCTCGCTGGCCCATCGGCGTTCGGGTACGGTCGATGGTCTCTATGAGATAGTCGAGGCCCAGGTTGCGCCGCGTGGCTGCGTCTAGCACCATCCCCGAGCCGGGCGCGTAGGGCCTGAAGTTAACGACCTGCTCCGGCGGGCTCCCGCCACGCATGCTGGAGAGGTACTGCAGCAGCGCTCCGGCGGCGGCGGCGAGGGCGGGACGTCCGTCGAGGCCGAAGCCTTTCAGGTTCGAGACCGCGAAGTGCCGTTTCAGGGCCTGCTCACCGGCGGAAGGTTCGAAGCTCCAGCGAGGGGCGGGGCTGAAGGTAGCCCTCACCTTCGGCAGGTCCTCGGCGGCGGTCCGCTCGGGGACTACCATCTCGCGCGGTGACCAGCGTTCCAGCTCGGCGGCGACCTCTTCCTCCGGGACCTCGGTCCCGGTGAACTCGCCGGTCGAGGCTTCGACAACCGCCACCCCGGCACGTCCGTCCCGGTAGACGACGGCAGCCAGGTAGTTCGACTGTCCGGCGGGGAGGACGCCGTCTTCGATCACGGTGCCGGGGGTAAGAATCCGGGAGACCTCGCGCGTGAACTGCTTGGGCTTCGTCGGGTGCTGGCGCTGCTCGGCGACCGCGACGGAGTGTCCCTTCCGAAGGAGCGTCGCTAGGTGCTCCTGCAGGGCGTGACCCGGGACGCCAGCGAGCGGG
>JAWWQA010000124.1:0-6820 GCA_033854695.1 Rubrobacteraceae bacterium | reverse complement strand
CGGAGGAGGCGGCGAAGGCGCTGGGGATCCCCGTTAGGCGGGTCTTCGGTATGCTGTGCGGCGGCGAGTTGGAGGGGACTCAGGACGAGTGGGCCCGTTGGCGCGTACCGGCGAGCGCCGTCCAACGTGCGCGTCACAACCCCGAGCCCTCCTATAACCCAGGCGAGCCACCCAAAGATAATGCGGAATCCCGCGTGGTGGCGGACGAGGCGGGCGTTGGGGAGGCGACCACGACTACAGTTCCCAGCGACGGCAGGCCGCTATGGAAGCCGTCGAGCGGCGCGGTCTTGTCCAGCGATGAGGAAATCACCCAGGAGGTGGGTGAGGGGCCAGTTGGTGGCAGTCCTGCGTTGCATGCTCGCACCAAAGGCAGCGATGCGGAAACCACCGAAAGGTTGCCGTATGGCCACTATCAGGAAGCGGCGGTCCCGGACTTGGATTCCGAGGAGATCATCCGAGAGCTTACCGAACGACTTGCCGCAGCCGTCGCCGAGAATAAGGAGCTCCGGGCTCGTCTGGAACTCGCGAAGGTGACAGATAGCGCGCTCCGTGAAAGCTTCGAGCGCGAACGTCAGAGGGCCGATCATGAAAGCGCGCGGGCAGAGCGGAAGCACACGGCGGCCGAGCAACCTGAGGAAGTTTGATGATAGCCTATTACGGCGAGCGCATAGAAGAAGTCATCGCTGCTCCGAGCAGGGCGGCCTCACTGAGGGCGAGAAGGCCGTGTAGAGAACGATCGGAAGGCAACACTTGGACAAGAAGAACCTCGCGCTGAAGCTCCTCAAGAATCAGCAGACACGCCGGATCATTGTAAGATTACTCAAGAACCCGCGTGTCCAGCGTGCTATCCTCAAACAGATATCCCGCCGTCTTAGCCGCGGTTAGGAGCCTGCCGCGGGATGCCGGAACTCGTCCGCAGAGTCTGTCGATGAGCTCCAGTGCCCTGCCCGAACTAAGGACTGCCCGTGCGATTTCCAGGTGGTCGGCGAGCCGCGTATCCCAGTCCGCGACCCAGAGCCTTAGAGCGGCGTTGTAGAGGATCAGGTCGTGTACCGCCCCCTCCTCGCCCGCCAAGGCGCCCAAGAGGCAACGGGCCTCGTCCTCTTCGCCTTTCCACGGGATGTGGGCTTTAGTCGCTCTGGAGAGGCCCAGGCTCTCCGGCTGAATTCGTAACTCCTCGACCTCGTCGCCGCATACCCTTACGAGCGCCGAGCTGCCGTCGAGTGGGGCCTCATCCGAGCCCTCTATGGCCTGGAAGACGAGGGCGTGTTCCACCGCGAGATCCATAAGCGCCGCGGGAACGCTTTCCAGGAACGGGCGGTGGGTGATGCCTACCAGAAAGCGGGAGCCGAGGATGGGGGAGACGAGCTTCTCGACTACGTTCAAGGCCGTCCGGCGCACCATCTCCCAACGGAGCCCCAGGAGAGCATAGAGTTCGGGCAGGTAGTGGTCTGGGCTCGTGGCCGCGAAACCGTGCTCCGTGAGAGAAAGCTCGGCTTCTTGCAGGGTGTGGGGCGAGGGGATCAGCAACCCGCGCAGTGCGTCGAATATGGTTCGACCGGCCTTCGGAGGGGTGCCCTCGCAGCCGAGCATGAGCGTACGGCCTCCCGCGGCGGCCGCGAGCAGGGAGGCGGCCGCGCTGATGTTGAGCGTTCTAAGCTTCCCGTCGAAGCCGCCGGTCACCGTGACGGTCGGGGGACCGGGAACGTCGATCTCCCTGGCGAAGGACCGCGCGGCACGGGCGTAGGCCGCGAGTTCCTCAGGGCTGTCCCCATAGGCCCTTCCGACCAGTAAGAAGCCCCCGATCTGAACGGGAGTGGCCTCGCCGTAGAGGATCAACTCCATCGCCTTCTCGCAGAGCTGGGGTTCCAGGTGATCAAGGTGCGCCGGACCACGTGCCCGCGCTTTCAGGATCGGGCGGAACTCCTCGCCCGCGCCTGGATCGTTGCTCACGCCACGTCCTCCTCTTTGTCCTGTCCTTCTTCTTTTATCTCAGGCTGGGTGTACAGCACCCCCGCGTCCATGAGGACCTTGCCGTTCTCGACCTTGACCGGGAAGGTGAGGACGCGAGAGAGGTCATCGTTCTGTACCTCGCCGGTCCTCAGCTCGATCTTACGGGCGTGCAACGGGCAGGAGACGGTGGTGGCGGCGACGTCTCCGTCGGAGAGCGGTCCGCCCATGTGAGGGCAGACCTCCCCGATGGCGAAGAACCCTTCTTCGGTATTGAAGATGGCCACGTAGAAGCCGTTCACGACGACCCGTCTGCCCTCGAGGCGAGGGACGTCTTCCACGGTGCAGATCTCGACCCAGCCGCTCATATCCTGCTGATCTCCCCCGCGAACTGGTTCTTCGTCATGTTGGTTCTCCTTTCCAGCCACGGATCGCTCGTCGCCTCCTTGGCCTCTCTCAGGCGCTTCCTCAAGCGCTCTGGCTCTCCGGAATCCTCGTCGAGGACGACCGCTTTGATGTTGTCCAGACCGATGCGGGGGACGAAGTCGTAGGTGCGCTCTTTGGGGTGCCCGTTCTCCCGGTAATACTGCATAAAGGCCGTCATGACGTCTTGGGCCTCTTCCTTGGTCTCGACCGTAGCGATCACGTCTCCCTTCCTGACCTCCATGCCGGCGGCGCCGCCGACGTAGATCTGCCACCCGCCCTCGATGGCGATCGCGCCTATGTCTTTGACGCTTGCCTCGGCGCAGTTTCGCGGGCAACCCGAGCAGCCCATCTTCACCTTCGCCGGGGTGTAGAGGTTCTCGAACGCCTTCTCCAGGTCTATCGCCAGGTTCGTAGAGTCTCCAACCCCGAAGCGGCAGAACTCCGTGCCCACGCAGCTCTTTACCTGGCGGAAAGCCTTCGTGTACGCGAAGCCCGAGGGCATGTCGAGATCCTCCCAGGCCTTTGGGAGGTCTTCCTTCTTGACCCCCAATATATCCAGGCGCTGGGAGCCGGTTATCTTTATCATGCGCGCGTTGTACTTCTCGGCGACATCCGCGACCTTCCGGAGCTGCTCCGGACTGGTGACGCCGCCGTAAGAGCGGGGAACTATGGAGAAGGTCCCGTCGTTCTGGATGTTGCCGTGGACCCGGTCGTTGATCATCCGGGCATGGCGCTCCTCCTTGTGGCGGTTGGCGTTGGTCGAGGCGACTATGTAGGTGAGCGCGGGCTTGCAATCCGGACAAACCTTGCCCGCCCCGCACGCCTCGCCGACCTCGCTCACGCTCTTCAGGCCCCGCTCGCGCACGATCTCCTTCACGTCGTCCGCCATGAGCTCCATACATTTACAGACGTAGTTCTTGTCCTCCTCGACCTCTTCGGCGGTCTCCTCCAGGATCTGGCCGACCAGCGGCTTGCAGCTCCCGCAGGAGTTGCCGGCGGTGGTCTCCTGGACCACCTCGGAGACCTTCTTGAGGCCGAGGTCCTGGATGGTCGCGACGATCTGGCCCTTGGAGATGCCGTTGCAGTCGCACACCTGGGCCTCGTCGGGGAGCGAGGCGGACCCGATCTCCGACGCGTCGACGTTGCCTATCACCAGGTTCGCGACTTCCTCGGCGGGCATCGCTCTCTTTACGGCCTCGATCAGCTGCGGTCCCGCGCTCACGTCCCCGAGCAGGACCGTACCTACCACTTTGCCGTCCCTTACTACGGCCTTGCGGTACACGCCCTCCAGGGGGTTGGCGCTGATGATAGCCTCACACCCTTCGTCACGGCCGTAAGCGTTCCCCGCCGAGAGCAGGTCTATACCCATGACCTTCAGGCTGGTTGCGGCCCCGGAGCCCTTGTAGCTCGTTTCGCGCTCGCCCAGGATCGTGTCCACTACGACCCGGACTTGCTCGAGCGCCGGAGCGACGAGACCGATCAGCTGTCCGTTGAACTCAGTGCACTCGCCGACGGCGTAGACGTTCTCCGCGGTCGTCTCCATATGCTCGTTGACCAGAATACCGCGGTTCGCCCTGATGCCGGCATTACCGGCCAGTTGCGAGTTCGGCTTTATGCCCGTGCAGATGACTACCATGTCCGTGGTGAGGTACTCGCCGCTCTTGAGCCGCAGGCCCTGGACCCTGCCGTTGCCCAGGATCTCCTCGGTGTCGGCCTCGACCCTGACGTTGATGCCCATCTTCTCCATCTCTTTCTTGAGCATCCTGCCCGCCGGAGGGTCGAGCTGCTGGTCCATCAGGTGCCCGGAGAGTTGGAGCACCGTGACCTCGGAGCCGTGAGTTATCAGGCCGTAGGCCGCCTCCAGCCCCAAGAGCCCGCCTCCGATGACCACAGCCTTCTTGGGGGCAGCCTCCAGCATATCTTCCACGTCCCGAACCGTACGGAAGACGAAGACGCCTTTCTTGTCGCGCCCCTCTATAGGCGGGACCGCCGAGGAGGAGCCGGTCGCGAAGATGAGACGGTCGTACTCCACCCACTCGTCGTCGGTCCCTTTGACCTTCTGCTCCTTTATGTCAACCTTCTCGAGATGGACGCCGCGCCGGAAGTTCACGTTGCGCTCCTCGTACCAGTCGTCAGAGCGCATCCCGAGATCCTCCAGGTTGACCATTCCGGCCATGTACTCTGAGAGCCGGATCCTGTCGTAGGTCCCGACCTCCTCGTCGCCGTAGAGCGTGATCTCGATGCCCTCCGAGTCTTTTGCTAAAAGGCTGTCTACCAGCGCGGCTCCCGCGTTGCCGTTGCCTACCACTACTATTTTCAGCTTGTCGCTCATGAAAATTTCTCCGTCACTCGTTTACGGTCGTGTAAAGCTCACCTTCTTCGGACTCGAGCCGTTCGACCGGCTCTAACCGGACGGCCGCCCCTTTGAGTTCGGGTTGCCGGGAGATGGGGCACGCGGCGTCGTGGGTCGCGTTGTTCAGGCTCCCGTCGCCGGTCCAGAGATCTCCCCAGTGAAACGGGGCGAAGACGGTACCCGGCTCTATCCCTTCAGTCACGACTACCCGGGCTGTGAAAGAACCCCTGACCGAGACTATTCTGGCTGCCTCACCGTCCTCGACGCCTGCTTCCCCCGCAGCTACCGGGTGTATCTCGACGAACGGCCCGTCGAGGCCCTTCATCAGCTTCTGCGAGCGCCCGGTGCGGGTCATCGTGTGCCACTGGTTCTTTATTCGCCCGCTGGAGAGGACCAGGGGGTACTCTTCGGTGGGCGGCTCGTGCAGATCCGAGTGCGGGGTAGGCGCAAAGCGCGCCCGCCTATCAGGGGTATTGAACTTCATATCCGTATAGAGCCTGACGGTCCCCGGGTGCTCCTCCCCGGGCTCGTGACGCCTGATCCTGCCGGACGGCCGCTCGGCACGGGGAAGGAAATCGGGGACAGGCCATTGTGCAGGGCCGCGCTTGAGCCTTTCGTGGGAGAGTCCCGTAACGTCCACTGGCCGCCCACGGGTGAGCTCCTTGTACTCGTCGTAGACCTCGGAGGAGCTTCCCCATGGGAAGTCCTTCCCGAAACCCAGACGGCGGGCGACTCCGGCGAAGATCTCCCAATCAGGACGGGCTTCGCCTACCGAATCTACGACCTTCTCGACAAAGGTCACCCTCCGCTCGGAGTTGGTCATGACCCCGGCCTTCTCGCCCCATCCGGCTGCCGGCAAAACGAGGTCGGCGTACGCGGTGGTCTCCGTCGGGTAGGCGTCCTGTACCACGACGAACTCCGCGTTCTCCAGAGCGCGCTTCGTCCTCGCCAGGTCCGGCATGGAGGCTGCGGGGTTCGTCGCGGCGACCCAGAGGAACCTTACATCGCCCTTGTCCAGGGCCCGGAACAGCTCCGTCGCTGGCAGTCCCGGCTCCTGCGGAATGCTGCCCGGCTCCAGGTTCCAGGCTTCCTCGATCTCCCGCCGATGCTCGGCATTCTCTATGAGCCGGTAGCCGGGCAAAAGATGGGCGAGCCCGCCGACCTCCCGTCCGCCCATCGCGTTCGGCTGGCCGGTGAGGCTGAAAGGGCCGGCTCCGGGCCTCCCGATGTTCCCTGTCGCCAGGTGAAGGTTGATGATCGCACGGTTCTTGAGCGTCCCGACGGTGCTCTGGTTGACGCCCATCGTCCAGAAGCTAAGGGCGGCATTCGCCTCCCCGAACCTCCTGGCCGCCCACACTATATCCTCCGCCGGGACACTGCACACCCTGGCGGCCTTCTCCGGGCTCCAGCGACGGGCGGTCTCAGCCGCTTCCTCGAAACCGCTCGTGTGGCGCTCGACGAACCTGCTGTCCACGAAGCCCTCCTCTATGAGGATGTGGAGCATAGCGTTGGCGAGCGCCAGGTCCGTGCCTGGTCTGATGGGTAGGTAGAGGTCGGCGATGTCGGCAGTGGGGGTGCGGCGGGGGTCTATTACTATGACCGAGACGGCCGGGTCTTTCTTGCGCTGTCTGATCCTGCCGAAGGTAACGGGGTGGCAGTCCGCCGTGTTCGAGCCCCAGAGCAAGATGCACTCGGCGTATCCGATGTCCGCGTACGCTGTGGGAGGCCCGTCGGTGCCGAAGGCGCCCACATACCCGGCTACCGCGCTCGACATGCATAAGCGCGAGTTGGAGTCTACGTTGTTGGTCCCCAGGAAGCCTCTGGCCAGCTTGCCCGCGACATAGTAGTCCTCGGTCAGGAGCTGCCCCGATATATAGAACGCCGCAGCCTCCGGCCCGTGCTGCTCCAGCGTGCTCCCAAGCATTTCGGCGATCTCCTCCAGGGCGTCGTCCCAGGAGATACGCTCCATCTTTCCGCCCTTCGTCTTTCGCAGAGGATGAGCGAGCCGATCGGGGGAGTGGACCGCCTCCGGCAGACCGGCAGGCTTCGGGCAGAGCTTGCCGAAGTTCGCCGGGTGCGCCTTGTCACCCC
>JAWWQA010000123.1:0-11153 GCA_033854695.1 Rubrobacteraceae bacterium | reverse complement strand
GTTGACCCGGGAAGCAGCCGAGAATTTGGGGCTTCCGGCGGATCTACCGGTGGCGGCGGGAGCCGGGGACACGGCGGCGGCACTCCTCGGTTCGGGGCTTCTCGAGCCCGGTCCCGTGCAGCTCACGGTCGGAACGGGTGCCCAGATCTTCTCCCCGCGGGAGGGCCCCGTCCCCGACCCGTGCCTCCGCACCCATCTCTACCGTGCCGCCCACGATCACCCCTCGGGCCGCTACTATTCGATGGCCGCCATCCAGAACGCCGGGCTCGCTCTCGAATGGGCTCTCAAGGCTCTGGGCGCATCCTGGGATGATGCTTACCGGGAGGGCTTCTCCGTGCCAGCAGGCGCCGGGGGCGTGACCTTCTTACCGTACTTGAGCGGGGAGCGCACACCGCACCTCGACCCCGACGCCCGCGGCGCCTGGGTTGGGCTCGGGCTCGCTCATGGGCGCGCGCATCTCCTGCGCGCCGCCTTCGAGGGGGTTGCCTTCGCCCTACGTGACGGCCTGGAATCGCTGGAGGAGGCCGGGGTGCGAGCGCCGGAGCTCAGGCTTGCCGGAGGCGGCACTGCACAAGCGCCCTGGCGGCAGCTCCTCGCGGACGTCCTCGGACGGCCGCTCGGGCTGCTTACCGCCTCCGTGGCGCCGACGGCCTCGGCCCGGGGCGCCGCTCTGCTGGCCGGCCTCGCTGGCGGCGCCTACACGTCGGTAGAGGAGACGCTTCTCCTCGCGCCGGAGGTCCGGGAGACCGTGCTCCCGCGGGACGACGCTCCCTACGAGGCGGCTTACGCCCGGTACAAGGAGCTCTACCCGCGGCTGCGCGGACGGTAGGAGCGTGGAGCCGGAAGCGTAGGATCTGGACTCCCAGATCTCGCGCGGGCGTCCTCCTAACGGGAGTGAGTGCCTATGGTTCCCCCTGTTGGCTACTCCTGGTGGGAACTTTTGATTATTCAGCGACCCTCGAATGAAGCCGAGCGCTTTTCCGTGAAGGCAGCGATACCTTCGCGGGCGTCGGCCGTGCGTGCGGCGTCGGCTATGGACTGTGATTCGTGCTCCATCTGGGTCTCCAGGGTTTCGGTCCAGCCGGTGTGCAGCAGTCGTTTAGATGCGCCGAGTGTCTTCGTCGGGCCGGAGGCGAGTTGCGAGGCGAGTTCGGCCGCCTCCGCGGAGAGGTCATCATCCGGCACTACGCGGTTGACGATGCCCCACTCCGAGGCCTCCTGCGCCGACAGAACCCGGCCGGTGAGGGTCAGCTCCATCGCCCGCCTGAACCCGACCAGACGCGGCAGGAAGTAGGTAGATGAGCCGTCTGGTGTCAGACCGGCTTTCGAGTAGGCCATCGTGAAGCGGGCCGACTCTGCCGCGAGGACGAGATCGCAGGAGATCGCAAGACTGAATCCTCCCCCGGCTGCCACGCCATGCACGGCCGCCACGACCGGCGCGTCCATGCGCGCCAGGCGCGAGATGGCGGCGTGAAAGTAGGTGGTGAGCTCCTTCAGATGGTACGGCAGGTGCTCTCCTTGGGTGGCGAAGTTTTTCAGGTCGCCGCCAACACAGAACACGGAACCTGCGCCGGAGAGCAGGATCGCCCGGATGTCGGGGTCCTCGTCGCAACGTTGCGCGGCGTCCATGAGCTCGCGTCCCATCTCCATCTCCAACCCGTTGGACGCATCGGGCCGGTTGAGGGTGACGTAGGCGACGCCGTCACGGACGTCGAAGAGGAGCGTGTTGTACTGCATAGGTGACTTTACCTCCTTATCTGGGCGATGAACCGAGCACAGTCTCCGTCTCTGGAGCCTGATGTTCCTTTATCCAACCTTGCACCCACCACTCCGGCTCCGACCACTATAGCCTCTGGCACGGCGCTACAGTCCCATCGGTGCGCGGTCGAGGTGGGCAACGCCGCTCTCTATCGCCGCGTCCCGCACGGCGTTGGCGACCTGATCATGGATGTTCGAGTCGAGGGCGTCCGGGACGAGGTCGGACTCCGCAGTAAGCCTGGCGAGGGTTTCGGCGGCGGCCAGCTTCATCTCCACGTTGATCTCTCCGGCTCCGGCCAGGAGTGCTCCGCGGAAGATGCCGGGATAGCCCAGGACGTTGTTCACGCTTGTCCCGTCGGCGGCGAACGCGGCCCCAGCCTCGAGCGCTGCTTCGGGCTCTATCTCGGGGTAGGGGTTGGTGAGTGCCAGGATCACCTGCCCCTCGCGCACCATCTCCGGCTTTATGAGGCCTGCTACGCCGGTTGTCGCCACCACCACGCGCGCCTCCTTCATCAAGGTCTCCATGTCGGTGATCTCGATGCCCTTCTTTCGCGCACGTTCGTGGCTCGCCTCGTTCGGGTCCGAGGCCAGAACCCGGCGAGCCTTCCCATCGACCATCAGGGAGGCGATCCCGAACCCGGCAGCGCCGAGTCCGATCTGGCCGACCACCTCGGCTTCGAGCGTGAGCCCCGCGTTGTTGCAGGCGACAATGGCCGCCGCGAGCGTCACTACTGCCGTTCCATGTACGTCGTCGTGCATCACCGGCTGGGGCAGAGCTTCAATGAGGCGTGCCTCGATCTCGAAGCACTCCGGAGTCGAAATGTCCTCTAGATGTATGCCGCCAAATCCGGGCGCGATGTGAATCACCGTCTCTACGAACTCGTCTACGTCCTTCGTGTCGATCAGAATCGGCATTGCAGAGACGTTGGCGAGCTGGTGGTAGAAGACTGCCTTGCCCTCCATAACCGGCATCGCCGGCACCGGCCCTATATCACCCAGGCCCAGCACGCGCGTGCCATTCGTACAAATGGCGACGCTGCGGCCGATCATGGTGAGCTGGCGTGCGAGCGAGGGGTCGTCGGCGATGGCCATGGATGCCCGAGCCACTCCCGGCGTGTAGACGTCACGCATGTCCTGGACCGTCCTCACCGGCTGGGTCGCTTCGATCTTGAGCTTTCCGCCCTCGTGCTTCAAGAGAGCCCGGTCACGGTACCACAGGACCTCGACACCCTCCAGGGCGTTCAGAAGCTCCGCGACGCGCTCAGCCCCGGCGTGGTCGCTTACTTCGAGCGTTACTTCGCGTATGGAATGGTCCCGTCCGACGTTGACCGTTGTCACGTCCCCGATCAAACCATCCCCCTCGGCTATGGCCCCGGCGACCCTGGCGAACTGGCCGGTGCGGTGCGGCTGCTGGATGCGGTAAGTGTAGTCGAGTGCCACGAGATCAACCTCCTATAAACGGTGCCACCAGAATCTGCAGGAACTTCCCCGGCTCCACTCGTGACCCTACGACCTTTCCGGGATCCCGGACCACCGCTCACCCTTTCCTTCGACTCCCCACACGGAGGCGGACGTTGACAGCCTCCGCCCGAATTCTATAGCACGCCGAAATCTTGCGGGAGCGAGCACCTTGCCGGATACTCTGGCAGGTAGTGGCTCATCTCATATTGTTTTCAAGCAGAGCCGGTTATAGTTTGAGCCAGCTGGTAACGGTGTTGCGTGAAACGCCAAAATGCGGCTGATAGCGCGCAGGGAGGCGCGTTCGTGGTAGGCCCTAAGGATCTCTTCTTTGCGGGCGGGATCGTAAGCGGCACTGGCGGGGTTCTCAACGAAGCAACGCCCGCAATCGCGACAGCGGTAGCGTTGCTTGCCCTTGGCGGTATATCCGTGTCTTATGGTGTTGGTGGTGATGCAATGGCGGCAGTTAGGGGTTTGTGTATTCATACCTTCTACGATACTTCAACAACAGCCATTGATCTACTACCGGGACTAGATCTTACCCCAATAGCAAGTAGAGGAGCGCTTTCTGGGCGTGCAGCCAGTTCTCTGCTTGGTCAAAGACCCGCCCCTCCCTCCGTCTATAACCCCGGCCGTCACCTCTTCGCTATGATGAGCCGGGAGAGAGTGCGGGAAGATAGCCTTGGAAGCAGCCTGGTTCATCGGCTCCTCGTCTACCTGATAGGGGGCGAACTGCTTCTTGCGCTCCTCTGTCTCCTGGCCCATACATTAGCGTAGACTAGTTGAGGCGTCTTCCGAGCATAGAGCTGGTTCTTCAGCACCCAAAGTACCGTGCCGACCACGCCTTTTACAGCTTGTGCTACACTAACTTGGTAATCGAAGATGGGTTTGTAGCAGATTGAGCGCCGCCCGAACAAGATGGGCGGTTGCTTATTTGGTAGAGCCCAGGAACAAGAAAGGTGGGCTCCAGTATAATGGCCCAAGGAACGGTTAAGTGGTTCAGTGACGAGAAGGGGTACGGGTTTATCTCCCCGGACGATGGGGGTGAGGATCTCTTCGTGCACCACAGCGGCATAGCGGGTAACGGGTTCAAGTCCCTCGACGAGGGCGCTAAGGTCTCCTACGAGGCGACCAGGGGCAAGAAGGGCATGCAGGCGGAGAACGTCTCTCCCGTTTAATCGGCGCGACTGGCGACTAACAGCTATCAAGATAGAGAGGGCCGGGGTTATGAACCCCGGCCCTCTCGCACTGCGAGGCTTGATCGGATGAGGTTCGCCGAGTGCTCGAGAGAGGGTTATGAATGATGACTATCCCTTAGAGTCGGGAATGAGGCTCGCTTTTGCAACCAACGTGATGAAAGGCGGCGGTTGCTCGTAAGGAAGGGGTAGTCCCGCCGCCTTTCAAGAGGGTAACACGCACGAGAAAGAGCGGCGGGGAGAGAGAACGTGGCAAGAGAGCCCCGCCGCCCATAATATGAGACCGTGTTGCTGTGCTGTGAGATACAGTGTCTCGACAAGAAGGCGCGGATGTTAAGAGAGGCTCCTGCTCGAAGAGAAATTAAGGTTCGGTCAAGCATTGTTAAGCCTCACGCCAGGACTTGATAGGTGGCAGAGCAGCAGGTAGGATGTATAGACACAATAGTAGCATACTACACATCGACCAGAGCTCTTGGTGCTTGGTTGGAAAAGGGGTTGGCTAATGGCGACGGTGATTGAGCGCAGTGGAGGGCGCTACGAGGTCCAGGACGTGGAGTTTGGCCAGGTCTACAAGTGGTGTCCCGAGTGCGTAGTTGTAGAGTGCGACTGTGGAGAGGTGACGATCCTCATCCCCTCGGTGCCTACCTGCCAGTGCGGAGCCGACCACACCGCTCTCGTCAGGGGAGAGCTTGTCGCCCGGCAGTCGGGAGACAAAGCCCTTCACCCCTGGCGCTACGCGGGGGAGCGCGAAGGCCTCGGGATACCTTTTTAGGTTGCGTCAAAGCGGGGTGGGTTTATCTCCGAATATTTCCATACTACTCGTCCCACTCTGCAGGCACCAGCCGCAACTCTTTCATGCCCGCAACCAGCCTCTTGTAGGCTAGCTCGGGGGAGTCGTGGCAAGCAGAGATCGTTACGTCGTTGCCGTTCTCAGAGAACGCTATGGCCTCCGCTATCCAGTGGCGCCCCTGCCGGTGGCCCCACGTGTTGTTGATGTACACACTCATCGGTTTCTCTAGCATTATGCTCAGCCTCCTCTAGTTTGCGTCGTTGCGAGAATAAATATGGGGTATAGAGGCCAAAGAGGGATCAGCCAAAGGGATGATTGTCGAGCATCAAAAGGATGATTTGCATCAACAAATCGATGGGTAACTTACGACAAAAGAGCCTGCGCCAAGGGAGCGCTGTTGGTGTGCGGCGGCTACCAGATGGCACCTCCGAGGGGCCTACTTGTATCCTTGGAATCTTCGACACCGGGCCAAAGACTTCGCCGGGGTGTGCAGATAGATTGCGCATCAGGTTTTGGTGTCGTTTTTCGAGGAGGATTTGTTTTGGAAGCACCGACACGGGAGCGTAACATGCGGCTCGTCTACCAGGTACACGATTTGATCCCCATACCCGAAGACGTACCGGCCCTCGAGATCAGGAAAGGTGACGAGGGGATAATCCACGAGCTAGTTCTGCACAACGATGGCGTTACCGCCTTTGTGGAGATCCCTTATTCTACCGGCCAGACGCGAGGTTGGATCTTCGTGGAGATCATGCCGGAAGAGAAGGTCCTCGGTTACACCCTGGAGGACTGAAAAGAGGGGAGATCCCGCTCAGCTAAGGAGCAGATACAGAAGCGCCTTCTGAGCATGCAGACGGTTCTCCGCCTGATCAAAGACCCTGCTCCTCGGCCCGTCTATGATCCCGGCCGTCACCTCTTCACCACGATGAGCCGGGAGACAATGCAGGAAGATCGCCTCGGGAGCAGCATGGTTCATCAGCTCCTCGTCCACCTGATAGGGGGCGAACTTCTTCTTGCGCTCCTCGGCCTCTTCTTCCTGGCCCATGCTGGCCCACACGTCCGTGTAGATGGCCTGCGCGCCGGTCACTCCTTCGTGCGGATCTTGCGTGAGGGTTGGGGGGACGCCGAGCTTCGCGGCGAGCTCTACGACGTCTGCACTCGGGGCGTGTCCTTCGGGATGGGCGATGGTGAGCGTGGTGCCGGTGAGGGCGCAGCCGAGAGCGAGAGAGTGTGCGACGTTGTTGCCGTCACCTACGTAAGCGATCTTCACGCCTTCCAACGTGCCTAACTCTTCGCGGATGGTGAGGAGGTCGGCGAGGGCCTGGCAGGGATGGTGGAGATCGGAGAGGCCGTTTATCACGGGGACGTCGGCGGCCCCGGCGAGCTCTTCGAGGTCTTCGTGATCGAAGGTGCGGACCATTATGGCGTCTATGTAGCGGGCGAGGACGCGTCCGGTGTCGGAGGGGGTCTCCCTCTTTCCTATCTGGAGCTCTTGCGGGCTCAGGGGGAGGGCGTGACCACCGAGCTGGTACATGCCGACCTCGAAGGAGACGCGGGTGCGGTTGGAGGGCTTCTGGAAGACCATCGCGAGCGTTTTGCCGAAGAGCGGCCTGAAGGGAATGCGGGATCTCCGCAGGGCCTTGAGCTTGATGGCTTCGTCGAGTATGAGACGGATCTCCTCGGGGCCGAACTCGGCCAGGGTGAGGCAGTCGCGCCCTGCAAGGGGGGAAGGTGCTGTTGGCCCTTCTTGCTGCTGCGCGGGGATCACCACCGTTTCTCTAGGCGACGGCTGCCGCTCGGGCTTCCGCCGGGACACCGAACGAGGCGCCCACCAGATCGTCCACGGCGGCGCGCAGGGTGTCGAGAGCGTGGCGGATCTCGGTCTTCGTCACCGTGAGCGGCGGGGCGAACCGTATGGTAGTCCCACCGACGAGGTTGAGGAGTACACCCTCCTCCAGGCACCTCTCGAAGACCTTCCGCGCAAGTTCGGGGTCCGCCAGGTCGAGGCCGAGCAGGAGCCCTTCTCCGCGCACCTTCGCCCCCGAGACCCGCTCGGCGACGAGCCGCAACGCGTTCTTGAGGATCGCACCCTTGAACCTGATCTCTTCGAGGAACATCGGATCATCTACCACCCCGAGTACGGCCTTGACCGCGGCCATCGCGAGCGGGTTTCCCCCGAAGGTAGAGCCGTGGTTACCGGGCGTGAGCGCGGCGTACTCCTCTTTCGCCAGCATTGCGCCGACCGGGAAGCCACCGCCGAGGCCCTTGGCGCTCGTGAGAATGTCCGGGATGACGCCCATGCCCTGGTAGGCGTACAGGTGGCCTGTGCGACCCGCGCCGGTCTGGACCTCGTCGAAGATGAGGAGCGCTCCATGTGCGTCACACAGGTCCCGCAAGCCCTGGAGGAAGCCCTCGGGCGCGACGTTGATACCGCCCTCGCCCTGGATCGGCTCGACTAGCACCGCCGCCGTCTGCGGGCCGATCATCTCTTTCGCTGCCTCGATGTCGCCGAAAAGCGCGTAGGCGAAGCCGGAGAGCATAGGGCCAAAGCCCTCGTGGTAGGCCGTCTGTGCAGTCGCGGTGAGGCCGCCGTAGGTGCGGCCGTGGAAGGATTTGGTGAAGGTAAGGACCTCGTTCTTCTCGGAGCCGTCCGTCTGGTAGGCGTGCTTGCGGGCTAGTTTGATCGCAGCCTCTACCGCTTCGGTGCCGGAGTTGCAGAAGAATACCTTGTCAAAGTCGGTGGCCTCGGTGAGCATCTCGGCGACCTCAGCTTGTAAAGGGATCTCGTACAGGTTCGAGCAGTGTATTAGCTCTCCCGCCTGCTTCCGGATGGCCTCCACCAACGCTGGATGGCCGTGACCGAGGGAGTTAGTCGCGATACCGGCGATGAAGTCCAGGTAGCGATTGCCCTTCTCATCGAAGAGCCAGCTGCCCTTGCCCTTAGTGGGGGCTATGTTCATCCGCTTGTAGGTCTCCATTACCGCTTTCATACCGCGACTCCTTCCGATATTAGAGTTCCGATCCGCTCGCCCGCTATTGCCCTCGCTAACAAGCCTCTCTTGTTTCCGTTGACGATTCTTGCCTCGATCCCTTCTCTGGCCGCCTCGGCGGCAGCCCGCAGCTTGGGCACCATCCCCCCGACCGCGAGTCCCTTCTCAACATACCCCTCGCACTCCTCAGGGGCGAGTGCCGGTACCGCCTCGCCCCCGTCCAACAACCCGTCCACGTCCGTGAGGAAGAACAGATGCCCCGCTCCCAGGCCCACGGCGAGCGCCGCCGCCGCCGAATCCGCGTTGACGTTGTACGCGCCCTCCGGCCCAATACCCAGGGGCGCCATGACCGGTACGAACCCGCCTGTCCAGAGCGTCTCGACCAGGTGGGACTCCACCCTAATGACGCTCCCCACACGCCCAAGGCCAGGCACGGGCTCGACGTGCAACGTCGGGCCGTCGGTCCCGGAGACGCCGACCGCAGGCACACCCATCGCATAAAGCTCACGGACGAGCGCCTTGTTTACCTCGCCGGCGAAGACCATCTCCGCGACGGTCATGGTCGCCTCGTCTGTCACCCTCAAGCCCTCGTGAAATCTGGTGGGCATACCCAGGGCGTCGAGCAGCCGGGTGAGCTGCTGTCCGCCGCCATGCACGAGCGCCACGGGCACGGGGGTATCGTTTGCGAGCAGACCCGGCAAATCCTCCAGGGTGCCGCCCGCGAGCGCGCCGCCTCCTATCTTCACGACTATCGGCTTCACGAGCGGTAGCTTCCGTTGATCTTCACATACTCGTACGTCAGGTCGCAGCCCCAGGCGGTCGCCGAGGCCACCCCGTCCTTGAGGCGTGCTGTGACGACGACCTCGTCCCCGGCGAGCGTTGCGTTCGCCTCCGCCTGGTCGTGCGGCACGGGCTCCCCATTCGCGAAGACCTTGACCGGGCCGAACCAGAGCTCTACGTCCTCCGGGTCGAACTGCACCCCCGAGTAGCCCATCGCGTTGAGCACTCGGCCCCAGTTAGCATCTGCGCCGTAGACGGCTGCCTTGAAGAGGTTGCTTCCGACAATGGACTTGGCAAGCGTTGCTGCCGAAGCCTCATTTTTGGCGCCTTCGACGACGACCTCGATGAGCTTCGTCGCCCCCTCGCCGTCGCGTGCGATCTCTTTGGCGAGCTCCCTCATCACGACCTCCACAGCCTCCTGGAAGGCGGGATAATAAAGTGAATGTTGCGTGAGGAGTTCGTTTCCCGCGGCACCATTCGCCATCAGCAGCACCGTGTCGTTGGGGGAGGTGTCGCCGTCGACGGTGATGCGGTTGAAGGTCCTCTCTGTCACCTTGCTCAAGACGCTCTGTAGGCACTTCTTCTCGACGGCGGCGTCAGTGGTGACGAAGGCGAGCATGGTAGCCATGTTCGGATGGATCATGCCGCTCCCCTTGGCGGCTCCACCTACCGTTACGGTCTCGCCTTCGATCTCCACCGTCGCGACCGCCTCTTTGGTGCGGGTGTCGGTGGTCAGGATGGCCTCGGCGAAACCAGAGCCATCTCTGCTCAAGGATGCCGCGGCGTCTTTTATTCCTGTCTGTATGCGATCCATGGGGAGGTGCTCCCCGATCACACCTGTCGAAGCTACGGCCACCTCCCCAGGCTCGAGCCCGAGCTCCGCTGCCACGAGCGCCTGCATCTCGCGTGCGTTCTCGATGCCCCGCTTGCCCGTGGCCGCGTTGGCGACGCCGCTGTTTACGACCACCACTCGAACGTCCCCGGATTCGACCGCCTCCCGGGTCACGAGGAGCGGGGCTGACTTCAGCGCGTTCGTGGTGACGACTACCGCCGACGTGCACCTGCCCTTCTCGGAAAGCAGGAGCCCGAGATCCCGGCGCTCACTATTGCGGATGCCACAACGAACCCCGGCCGCAGAGAACCCTGCCGCTGCCGTTGCTCCGTCCGTTGCAGGTTTTATTCCGATTTCTGGATTTTTATTCACCATCTGATCGTTATTGTCGCACCCGCGCGCGTAGAGGTCAACGGATTTATGCAAAAACTTGAATAAATATCCAGAAGGTGGTGTAATACGCACATGGGATTACACGTTGGTATTTACGGCGGCAGCGGGTACGCTGGGTCGGAGCTGGTGCGTCTGCTCTCCGGCCACCCGGAGGTGGGGGGCATGAGTATTGCCTCGCGTGCCTACGCCGGGCAGGCCGTCACTTCAGTCTACCCGCACCTTGCGGTGAACGAAATGTTCGTCGAGCCGGGGCAGGTAGATGCTTCGGCGCTAGATGTTGCCTTCGTGGCCTATCCGCACATGGAGAGCGCTAGGGTAGTGAGGGACCTGTTGGAGGCTGGGACGAGGCTTGTCGTGGACCTCTCGGCTGATTTTCGTCTGGTGGACGTGGCACTGTATAACGAGTGGTATGGGGAGCATCCCGTGCCGGAGCTGCTCAAGGAGGCGCACTACGGGCTGCCGGAGGTCTTTGGGGCTCCGCAGGGTAGGCTCGTAGCGAACCCCGGATGTTATCCGACGGCGGCCGTGCTGGCGCTTGCACCGGTAGTGAAGAGGTTGAAGGTCTCGTCGGTAGCGATCAACGCTCTGTCGGGTGTGAGTGGGGCGGGGGCGAAGCCTACGCCGAAGACGCACTTCGTCTCTGTTAACGAGAACGTCTCTCCCTACGGGCTGGCGGATGGGTCGCCGCGTCACCGGCATACGCCGGAGATAGAGGCAGTTCTGCGGCGCATCGGGGAGGTGCCCGAGATCACGTTCGTGCCGCATCTTTTGCCCATCTCTCGTGGGGAGTTCGAGACCATCTACGTTCATCTGGAGGACCCTGAGGAGCTTCCGGAGGTAGGAGACGTTCTCAGCTGGTATGCGGATGACTATGATGGGTGGGCGTTTGTCGAGGCCAGGACCGAGCCGCCCCAGATCTCGCACGTGGCGAACACGAACCGTGCGAGGTTATCCGC
>JAWWQA010000122.1:0-2544 GCA_033854695.1 Rubrobacteraceae bacterium | reverse complement strand
GGCGCTCGGCCGGTGGGGGGTGCTCCCTGTGTTCGTCATGGGGTTCTACGGGGGCATGATCGCAATAGACCTGGTCGCCTATCCGCTGCTCGAACGGTGGCGAAGCTGGTTGCGTACCCGCGGCGGTCTTGCCGGCCTCGACCACCTTCGACGCGCTTACCTACCTCGCCGACGAAGAAGATCTTAGCAAGGCTGGCCACTACAGCTAGATCTTTGGTCTCTTGGGAGGGGTGGGCGCGGCCGCGACCGGGATCCTGGACTACTACGAGATAGAGAACCGGCCCGTACGCCGGGTGGCTCTCTACCACAGCCTCTCGAATGCGGCCCTCATGGCGAGCTACTTCGCGAGCCTCCGGTGCAGGAAGGACTAAGGCCGACTGCAAGGCTTTGCTCCTCTCCGAGCTCGCTCGGGGCGGCGCTCATCGGCTTCTCCGGCTACCTTAGGTTACTACTCACTGCATGTGGGGAAGCGGATGTCCCTACCGGCGGTTCCGAGAGCGTCGCTCCGAACGCCTCGCCCGACTCCGGCAGCGTGGAGGAGCAAGTATCTGTTTCCGGCGGTTCGTATGTTCGCATTTCGGCAACCGAGCTCGAAGCCATGCTGAACAACAAAGACTTCACGTTGGTCAACACCCACATCCCCTTCGAAGGAAACATTCCTGGCACCGACCTCTCGATTCCGTACAACGAAATAGATCAAAACCTGGGCCTGCTGCCTACGGATAAGAACGCAAAGATCGTGCTGTACTGCAGGAGCGGGCGGATGAGCGCCGAGGCGGCCGAGACCCTTGTGAAACTTGGTTACACTAACATCTGGGATCTGGCCGGCGGGATGATCGCCTGGGAAGACGCCGGTCTGCCGCTCGAAGGTGTCTGATGGAGAAGGCACTCTTGCCCGGTCGCCTTCCCACGCGGTCTTGGGCTATACTCGATAATGTGTTTTGGTTCGTCAATTCCAAAGAGCATGTCTTAAACCCTGGAGGACGCTCGGTCTCGTCGCAATGGCCGAGCGCCGATGTCCTACTCCCGGCGCTCCTGATCGTGGCCCTGCTACTCTGCCACGGCATTCTGGGATTCGCACACCAGCTCTCGTGCCACACGTGCGAGCCGGCAGGATCTCTGGGGATGCACCACGGGTCCGCGGCGGACACAGAAGGACCTGCGAGCAGTGACGCGGGCAACGACATCACACATGAGCTGGGATGCCTCAGCTACGCCGCCGTCTTGCTCACAACCTTCGGAGCGGCGCTCCTAGGGCTGCTGCTCACCGTGCGGAGCTGGCGCGAGGTCGAAACCCGCCGGTCGATGTTCCGGTGGCACTACTCGCTGGTGGTTGCCCCTCGTTCACGAGGAAGACCTACCTCGCCTTCCTTGCAGGTGTTCCGACTGTAGGCTGCTCCCTCCCCGCGCCAATTATCGCGGGGGTACGAGCGGATGGTCGGCAACGCGAAAAATAGAAAGGTGTCCCGTTGAAAAATTTCAGAAGGTTTTGTCTGCTCGGGCTTCTCTTTGCCGTGGCGCTAATGCTCGCCTCCTGCGCCGGGTCGGGCGCGAGCCAGCAGCAGGAGAACAACTCCTCTGAGAGTGCACAGGAGGAATCGCAGGGCGGCGAGATGACCGGGATGGACATGGGCTCAGGGAGCGAGGCCCCCGCGATGCTCGTCCAAAACGGGGATTACTCCGATGAGCGCTTCATTGACATGATGGTTCCCCATCACCAGATGGCGATTGACATGGCCAAGGTGGCCCAACAAAACGCAGAGCATCAGGAGATCAAAGAGCTCGCTGATAACGTAGTCTCCACCCAGCAGCAGGAGATAGATCAACTCAAGTCTATAAGGGAGCAGCGGTTCGGCTCTTCCAGCACACCAAGTCAGATGAACCACTCGGAGATGGAGAACATGGGGATGCTGATGCCCGATGAGCTTGCGACTCAGCAGCCCTTCGACAAGGCCTTCATCGACTCGATGATCCCGCACCATGCTTCAGCGATCGACATGGCCAGCGTGGCAAATATGCGCAGCGATGACCCGGAGATAAGGGGTATTGCCCGTGCCATCATCGACGCCCAATCAAAGGAGATTGGGGAGATGATAGGTTGGCGAGAGCAGTGGTATCCGGAGGGGGCTTAGAAGGTGGCGGAGAAGGTTAAACGCCCTTCCGTTATGAGTCGGCGCCGGTTTTTGGGACTCGTGGGCCTGGGAGCCGGGGCCCTTGCCACCGGCGGCTACGGAGCGTTGACCCTGCAAAGACGGAAGGATTCGTCCTCCGTCTTGGGCGTCGCTGAGTACGAGCTGGAGGCCGCCCCCGTGAGCCTGGGCCTGGGTAGGCGCGATGTCTCGACCTGGAGCTACAACGGGGGTTTGCCGGGGCCGGAGATAAGGGTCAAGGAGGGCCAGACCCTTCGGGCGACGGTGCTCACCCGCCTGCCGGAGGACACCACAATCCACTGGCATGGCGTGCCGCTACCCACCGAGATGGACGGCGTCCCGGACGTTACCCAGCCCGCGATAAAACCGGGCGATAGCTTTAGCTACGAGTTCG
>JAWWQA010000121.1:0-4763 GCA_033854695.1 Rubrobacteraceae bacterium | reverse complement strand
CCACCAGATGGTTCAAACCGCTGATTTCGGTGAGCAGGTAGAGAAGCGCGGTGTTGACCAGTACTCCTGAAGCTCCGACCAACCCGAAGCGGATCAGGTATCGTGCGTGCATTACTATTTGCTGCTTGAACCACATGCTCTGAGCCGTTAGTAGAGGACGGGGAGCCTGAACGTTTATCATTTGTCTAACTTCCTCCAATCTCCATTGTGGAGTTCAGTGTTGTACTGACGTAAGCGTTAGTCGCAGAAGGCTGCTTTGTTGCCGGAGCAGTTCCTGGATAGAAAGGCAAGTCTCGGCAGCGGAGCTTCCAGACAAGCGTGACGGCCTCTAAGAAGATCTGCCAGGACATCTTCGATTGCCCGGCTGTGCGGTCCGGGAAGACGATTGGCACTTCGGCAATCCGAAAGCCGGCACGATGGCAGAGGTAGTTCATCTCCACCTGAAAGCCGTAGCCGTTTGACTTCACGCTATCGAGGTCGAGGGCCTCGAGTACTTGCCGGCGGAAGCATTTGAAGCCGCTGGTGCAATCCCTGATCGGTAGATCGAGAAAAGTTCGGGCGTAAGAGCTGCCACCCTTGCTGATGAACCGCCGTATCAACGACCAGTTTTCAGACTGACCTCCTGGTACGTTGCGCGATCCGATCGCCAGGTCTGCGGACCTGGTCGCCTCAAAGAGGTGTGGCAGGTCCTCTGGACGGTGGGAGAAGTCCGCGTCCATCTGGATCACATATTCGTAGTCGTTGCTTAGCGCGTACTTGAAGCCGGCAACATAGGCGGTGCCCAACCCCAGCTTGCCCGTCCGGTGCAGAACGTGCACACGGCTACTTTTCTGGGCAAGTGCCTCGGCGATCTCACCGGTTCCGTCAGGCGACCCGTCGTCTACTACGAGTACTTCGAAGGAAGGCCCTTTCTCTAGCAGAGCAGCCACCAGGCGTGGTAGATTGTCGCGCTCGTTATAGGTGGGGATTACGATGAGCGATCGCACGTCACTTTACCTCCATCACTTGAGCGTAGGTGCTGTGTCTGGAGATCCCGTTCACAGATGCCAGGAGCTTTACCGTCCGCTTCATGCTGCTATCCTCTCCGGCTGCTCGAGCTCGACCAGCCCAGGAGGTTCTTCGTCGATGATTCCGCTGCTGGAGTAGGCGCGCAGAATGCGCCGTCCCTGTTCGTAGTAATAACGATACTCGTCGCGATGGCAGGACAGCGGATATTGTGGTGGCTGTCCGGTAACCCCGTGCAGATAGCCGATGTCGCATAATCTCGATCTCCTTCCTAACCTGTACTAGCTTCCTACGGTGGTCATCAACTAAGGTAACTATCGCGTAGAGACGCCATAAGGGGACCAACCGGAGGGTTGGTTGTCGGGTATCGAACGGATGAGTTTGCTATCAACCGATCGGTTGATAGCTCTTACACCTAACGGTTGAGGGCTCTCCAGCGCAAGGTTCAGAGACCGCCTTGCTATGGCTAAGGCGGCTGATGTACGCCAGCACTCTTAGGAGAGATGTTCTCCTGCCCCAACCACACGGAGCCCTTCACCGAAGAGATTTCACCTGTTACGGGCGCTAGTACCTCGAGTGGGAGCCCTGCGTTACCCAAACTAAGCTCTTTACCCCGTTCTTAATAGCGCCGCGTTGCTACTATTCGTTCGGCTGCTGTACAGTAGAGGGGAAAGGAGGCGTTATGGACGGACTAATTCGCGAGTTAGAAGAGCGCCACGAATCTGCGCGGCAAATTCTTGGAGATGAGCACCCTCTGACCCAGTTTATTCGCAACGCTCTTGAGAGCGGTGACCCGCAATTGCTGCAGGTCGCCAAGTCAGCATGTGACGGGGGGCATCAGATGCTCCACCCCTGGACCAACCTCCGGGAGCCGACGCGTGAGGAGCTTCTAGAGGAGTACGCCCGTAAACCCGTTCGTTGTTTCTTGCAGGTTGACGGCTGGGAAGATAACCACGGCGGGAATACTGTTGTGCACCCCGACGAAGAGGGCCATGTACTTACGAGCGGCATGCGTTACGAGCTACGCAAAACCAACTACCCTATGCGGGTGCAGATCTATGAAGGGTCAGACAAAGAAGCTGTACTGACACTTCTGAACAAGGCGCACACGTGGATAGAGCGAGGCTGGGAGAGGTTAACCACCCCGTCTTCCCCACAAACCCCTGATAAGCAACGCACGCAGGAAGAGCGTACTGTACTCTCTGAGCAGCAACCCCGAGAAGAGGTGCGTACTGTACGCTGGGAGGAGCAGTCTCGGGAAGAGCAGCGTCCTGTACCCTTTGAGCAGCAGCCCCGAGAAGAGGACCGTACGCTACGCGATGACAGGCCATCCCTCCCTCCTTCAATGGGAAGAGCGTCTATGGATGGTGAGACCGAGTACCCTGGAGAGTTAGCCGGGAGTCTATCTTCCTCGGTTGGGGATAGCCAGGCGCAGGCGCTGTTGGAACGCGTTTTCGTTCTAAATGTGGATATGGTCAAGCTTGAGCCTGAAGAGGTGGCTCGCGTCGCTTCCGACCACCAGAAATACATTGAGGCGTATATAGAAGTAGCTGATCAGGGCATTGAGTGGTTTACGAAGTTTAGGAATGCCCTGGTAAGCATGAGGTAAATCTCCGAGCGGAGAAGTTGAAGCGTGCTAAAAGAGGGCGCGAAAGACTCGCGCCCTCTCAAACCGTCGGGAAGAATTCACCTGCGGCTACTCAGCCCCAATTGTTCGTAGAGCCGTCGTTACTCTCGGCGAGCCAGTCCAGGGCGACGGCGGCTGTCCAAGACTGGTTGGAGGAGCCAAGAGGCTCGCCGGTGAACGGCTCGAAGTATTCGGCAAAACCGCTGCTTGTGAGCCGTTCCAGGTTCACCTGCCGTATCTCTTCGGCTCGTTTCGACTCGCCGGCGCGGGTGAGCGACCACCACAGAAGCCAGTCGGCTATCGGCCAGCTCGGTCCTCGCCAATAACTACGAGGATGAAAGCCCGGGTCCTCGGGACTGGTGCTCGGTGGTGAAGACCAACAGAGCTCCTCGTTTCCCAGAAACTTCGGAGAGTCGAGCGTCTCTAGAAGAGCTTTGAGTTGCTCGGGATCCACATCGCCGGCCACCAACTGTGCAAAGCCGGCTATAGTGCGTGCTTGCACCGGTGCTTGGGCCCGCACATCGTAGTCCAGACAAAGCCCCAAGTCGGGATCCCAGCGCTCATCCAGTCCACGACGGCCGCGTGCGATCCAACCGGCGATGAGCTCTCGCTCCTCCTCCGGAGCTTCGATTACCTTGGAGATCTCCAGCAGTGCCTCATTTGCGGCCACCAGGATCGCGCTGAAGAGGACGTCTTTGACGAGGAACGGGTGCGAGTCGTAGATAGCGGCCTCGTCATAGCGGGCTTGCTTTAACGACTCGAGCAGCCAGAGGTATTGGTCATACTCCGCCTCGGTCGGCCTCTCCGAGGGATCCTCCACATGCTGAAGATCGCAGCGAGTGTACGGAGGCACCTCGTCGGGCTCAACCGCCGCTATCGCAGTATCCCAGCGCGGCGAGTTATCGGTTCCGCTCTCCCAAGGATGGTAGATCGTTACCAGACCGGATCCTTCCGGGTCTCGATCGGTTGCCAGGTAATGGTGCCAGGCGAGGAGAGAAGGATAGATGTCGTCCAGGAAAGCGCGCGCAAAGCCGGCTTCCTTGCCGCCTTCGTATTGAGCGACCTCCCAGATGCGCCGGACGGCGATTGCGTGGACTGGCGGCTGGCACAGGCCACTGGTGTGCGCTGCTGGAGCATCGGGAGATATGGCTTTGCAATCCCAGCGGTCCGCTCCGGGAAAGTAGCCTCGGGGCGGAGCATCGGGATTGAAGACAATGTGCGGCACTTTGCCGGTAGCCCACTGGGCGTCGAAAAGAGTTTGCAACTCGCGGGCGGCGCGTCGGATGTCGAGGTGAGCCAGCCCCATTGCGATGAACGCGCTATCCCAGCTCCATTGGTGAGGATAAAGATGCGGAGCGGGCTTGGTCCAGGTGCCAAAGTCGTTGCGGCGCAAGACCTCAGCCGCTCGCCACCCGATGTCGGTGAACTTCTCAAGAGCTGTGGTCTGGACTGTAGAAATCATCGCGCACCCTCGGGCTTGGCAATCGTGAACTGGTCTTTATCGAAGTAAAGTGCTTCATTCCAGTCGATGGTCTTCTCGCCCATCCACAAGTTGCTCATGCCACCGTCCATAATGGCGGTCGCGAACCACGCCATGTTCTGGTTGTAGTAGTCCTTGGGGTCGTCGCCCCAGTACGCAGATCCAGGACCATCGACGTAGCTACCCAGTATGTCTTTGGCGTAGACCTCGTGTGCAAGATCACGCTCTTCACTGGTGTCGGCCAGCAGCAGACCTGGGAGAACCCCGGCGTACATTGACGTTGCTTCATAGTCGACTGTGGGCGTGCCATCGGTTTTGTAGGCTGCCAGGAGCTTTCCATCGCGCTGAAGCTCCTGCCGTGGAAGGCTCAGATCGTCTAACGCATTCCTGGCTCGATCGTCTTTGAACCACAACCAGTCCAGGGAGAGCCGCAAGGGAACTCTGCTTGCATCGAAGGAGAACTGCATAGGCGGCGTTCCGACCTCATTCTCATCCGCTGGTAGGAGCGCGCCGGTATTTGCATCGAGCGCGACCCAGTTAGGCACGAGACCAGCCTCTCCCCCAAACTTGGGGTCGGCATGGATCTGTGAGAGCACCTCGTACGAGGAGTTCACCAACTCCATCCAGCGGTGCTCGGGATCAACGTCCGCA
>JAWWQA010000120.1:0-2915 GCA_033854695.1 Rubrobacteraceae bacterium | reverse complement strand
ACAGAACCGGGTGCGAAGCCTGGATGTGGCACGTGTCAGGTCCGAAGGCGTAGGCGAACGCTTCTTCGTCAACGTGGCAACAGGCGGGCTCGGAGCACAAATCTCCGAGGCCAACGACGAAGAGTTGAAAGGCAAGTGGGGCAAGCTCTCATATCTTCGGGCCTCTCTGGAGGTCGCCAGCGACTTCGACGTGCGGGAAGTAGCGCTGTACCTGGACGGCGAGGAGCATCGGGTGCGCGCGGTCAACATGGCCATCGGCAACTGCCGCTACACTGGCGGGGGCTGGCCCGCCGCCCCCAAGGCAAACCCCGAAGACGGCCTCCTGGACATCGTCGTCATAGAGGACGTCGGCCTGAAGGAGTTCCTCGCGCTCGCCCCTACGGCGCTCGCCAAATACGACTATCTGGACAAAGAGGGCGTGTTCTTCAAGCGAGCCAGGGAGGTCCGAGTCGAGACCCGGCCTGGTCTCGAATTCACCGTCGACGGCGAGGTTATCGGCGATGATCCCGCCGATTTTGTGGTCATACCGCGTACCCTGAAGATTATAGTAGGCCCCGAATACGTCCCGGAGCCCGAGGAGTAGCCTGTGAATGGGGTCAAAGTCTTGCTCTTCGGCGCCGCGGCGGACCGTGCCGGTATTCGCCAGACTGAGGTGCCCATAGATCATACGGCGACGCTCGGAGAGCTCTGGCCCGTCCTCGCGGACCAATACCCCGGCCTTATGCCCATGCGCGACACTCTGGCATTCGCCATCAACGGTGAGTATGCCCGGATGGACGACGCAGTCTCGCCCGGGGACGAGGTGGCCGTGCTACCGCCGGTCTCGGGGGGTTAGGTTGTTCCGGCTCGTCGAAGAGCCCATAGACGTGGGCACGCTCATCACCAGCGCCTTCCGTCCGGACTGCGGGGCGGTCGCGACCTTTGTAGGGACGACGCGGATAGACGAGAGCTCCGGCGCGAGCGTAGAGTATCTGGAGTATGAGGCGTACCGGCCGATGGCCGACCGGAAGCTCGAGGAGATCGGGGCGGAGATAGGGGAGCGGTGGGAGGTCGGCCACGTCTCGATCGTACACCGCCTCGGACGAGTAGACCCCGGCGAACCGAGCGTCGTCATCGTGGTGGCGTCGCCCCGGCGTAGCCCGGCATTCGAGGCGAGCCGGTACGCCATAGAGCGGATCAAGGAGATCGTACCGATCTGGAAACGCGAGGTCTGGTCCGACGGATATGTCTGGGTCGGCAGTCAGGTCGGCACCCGCATGCTGGCCAAGTAAGGCCGGTAGAGTTACGCCTCTACGGTAGCCGGTAGACACCGGTTCAGCAAGCTCGACGAGACCGCGGTAGAGCCATGTGACGGTGGCCAGGCGCAAAGCCCGATTCGAGGATGTTGGTCTTAGAGGTTCTCCCATTCGTCTCTCGAGACGTTCGCCTGTTTGAGGATTCGGCTCAAGAGTTCCTTGCCAATATCGCCCTAGTGAGGGTTCGGGATCCTGAGCCTCGTGGTCTCGCGAACCATGTACTGGTGGTTCCCACCGGAGTACGGATCGTCGAAGCCGAGCTACCTCAAGTAGCGGTCAGGTCTCTGCGCTTTACGGGACCGAAGGCGGCACTAGGAACGCTTGGTGTGAGTTGAGATCACCATCCCAACAAGTCGGCGAAAGCTAGCCGGGGACGGCCGAGTTGCTCGTTGAGTCAGATGCACAAGTTGTGCAACGCCACCCTCGCTGCTAAGCGTGCTCGCAAGCCCTTAGCTCATGAGGCCGCTCTCGCGCGAGGCCGAAGGTGTTGAGCAGCTTATCGTAGACGGTCTCTATGATCTGCCCAAGCCCCGCCACCCAACGCCGCAGTCGCTTGGGCCAGGGCTTTAGAGCCTGTTGCGCTTGGACGGACACAGACCCCCCTCGCTCCGTAGCAATCAGACCATCTTCGATGGCGTTTCTCACCTTCGATGCCTTTGTCTGCCACGTAGTATGTCTCCGCGTCCGCCGAGGAGAAACCCATGCTGGGCAGCCTGGGATCGGGCCGATGGCGCAAGGTGAAGAAGGGCTTAATAAGGCCATCCGTTGATCTTTGGTGCTTGCGGGACCAAAGCCAAACCCATGATGACTCCCGTGGGATCGGCAGCCACGAGCAGGAGGCGGAAGCCCTCGTTTACCATCCCAGACGGTTGGACTAACCGATGTCCGCATAACCGGCCAGCCACCCTTCGCCCCGGCGCTTGATGTCCCTGACGGGCATAGCCGAACAATCCAAAGCTTCAAAGCAGTGGGAGTACTCCTCTTCCTCCTCCTCTTCTTCTTTTCGGGCGTCCAGGAGGGTTGGCAGATGCAAGGCCAGGGATTCGATCAGATCGAGGTGAAGGCGCACCAAGCGGTTGAACTGCGCCCGATGAGCCAAAATGGGGAAAGAGCGTCTCGTAGGCGGCTCCTCGCGAAGCGGTAGAAGTCCTACTCGCTAGCGAAGCGCGGACCCATTGGGCAAAGAGAGAGCCAGGGTGACTGACAACTTACACTAAGCGTGTAAAGAGCTGGAGAGTTGGCTGCGTAGCTCTCCCTGCCGCAGGGATTATGATCTTCTTACGCACCCCGTCAAACCTGCTGTGTCTCTGACCCGGCGAAGTATACTCAGGCCTCATGAGCAAAGACCGCGCTACAACTGAGTTAGATTTTGGCATTCGGGTTGGGACGGTCGTGGAACGAGACGGAGCGCTGCTCCTGGTTCGCCACGAGAAGCGGGGCCGGGAGCCGTACTGGGTTTTGCCGGGCGGACGCCTGGAACCGGGCGAGACAATCCCCGAGTGCGCCAAACGCGAGTTGCTGGAGGAGACGGGCCTCGAAGGAAGGTTCGTCGGCGTGCTCTATGTGAGCGAGTTTTTGGCCGAGAATCGGCACACGGTAGACGTGACGGCGCGAGTCGAG